>NZ_WIWL01000225.1:0-19260 GCF_009600105.1 Pseudomonas sp. FSL R10-0056 | reverse complement strand
GGGCGAGGGCGCGCCAGAGCATGGCGCTGATGGCCAGGGCGTAGACGCCCACGGGCACCAGCAAATCGCCCAGGCCCTGGGTGGCCATGACACTCAACAAGCTGCCACCGGCAAGCAGTGCCAGGATCAAGGCCGGCACGGCTGCGCGGCGGCAGTCCACCAGGTAGGCCTTGAGATAGGCCAGGTGGGCAAACAAAAACGCCCCAAGGCCAAATACAAACAGGTCCTGTGGCCAGGCCAGCAGAATGTCGCCCAGCAGGGAAAATCCCAGGCCTATGCTGATCCAGTGTCGATAGGGGCTGACAGGCCCGCTGTGCAGCCAGCCGAGCAATGCCAGTACCGGTACGGGCTTGGTCAGCAGGCACAGCACCATGGCGTGCGTGCTGACGCCATAGAGGTAGGTGACAGCACCCATGATCGCAAGGATCAGCCACGCCATATCAGTTCACCGTAATCGGGCAGTCGAACACCTGCGCAGGCTCGGCTTCGGGCTCCCACGGTTGCTGAGAGGTCAGGCGCAGGCGCCCGCTGCCAGGGGCAAATACCTGAAAGCGCCATGTCGATTGACCACCGCTGCCCAGCAACTGGCCATTATCGCTGCTGGTGTAGACCTCCGGGCCCAGGCTGCGCAGCACGCCTCCTGCAGAGTCTTGAATGGCCCAGCGGTAGCCGGTGGTGGGGTTGCTCGGCAACGACAGGATCAGTTGCTGGCCCACATGCAGTTGCTGGGGGCAGTCGCTTTGATCTTCGAGCGTAACGTTGTGTGCAGGCTGTTGGGCACAGGCCGTCAGCAGGCTGAGGCCAAGCAGGGGGATAAGGCGTACAGGGGGCATTGAAGGCTCCGGTCAGGCAAACACAAGGGCGCAGCATAACCCATGAAGGGAGCTGCGCCATTCGTCGCCTGCCGATCAGAAAGAGGCGTGGGGCGGGCTGATGCTGAATTCGCCGCACATCTCCATGCTGTTGCTGTTGTGGTCCAGGCCTTCCATGGTGAACAGCCGGGCGCTGTAGCAACTCTCGACCACGCTCAGGTGCAGGGTGCCGACATCGGCCTGATTCAAGTGATACACCTGGCGGCCATCGATTTCAACGCACTCGATGTAGGACATGGACAGGATGGGGCCGTGTTCGTCTTTTTGGAACCGGTAGATACCCGACTGGATATTGATATCCAGGGTGAACGCAACCGCGCGATAAGCGGTTGAGCCAAAGTCATCGAACTCACCGGTAATGACGATTTTTTTCTGGCTGCTGGCAAAGGTCATTTCCTGCGCGGTAAACGCGGGACGATCCAGCAGTTCGGCCTTGAGTTCTCCCCGGGTTCTGGGGTTGAAGATTTTTTGTCCTGACTCCTTGAGCCTCAGGACATCCGGGTTCTCATATACAGGATGATGAAGTGCCATATTCTTTTCCTGCATTATTTTTGTGGGAATTAGCTCTATTAAGGATGGGAAATGAACAACCGTCTACTGTCATAAATGACAGTAGACGTGTCTAGTACGCGACTTGCGTGGAATTTTGGATCCAATATTCGAACTGTGTTGCTTTAAGCCCGACTTGCCTGATTAGCCGCAGTGAGGCAATCGCAGGCAAGTCAGGGCCTACAAACAGTTTTAAAACAGCACCTTGGCCACATCGGTAAAGCGCTTGGCAAAGTGTACGGTGATGCCTTCCTTCAGATAATCGGGCAGCTCTTCGAAATGCCCGCGGTTCGGTTCGGGCAGAATCAGTTCGTTGATTTTTTGCCTGCGCGCCGCAATTACTTTTTCGCGCACGCCGCCAATCGGCAACACATGCCCGGTCAGGGTCAATTCGCCGGTCATGGCGATGCCTTTTTTCGGCGGCTGATTGCGAGCCAGCGACAGCAGGGCGCTGGCCATGGTCACGCCTGCGCTGGGGCCATCTTTGGGCGTGGCCCCTTCAGGCACATGCAGGTGGACAAAAGCTTCATCGAAGAACTTCGGATCGCCGCCAAATTGCTTCAGGTTTGAGCTGATGTAGCTGTAGGCGATTTCAGCCGACTCTTTCATCACTTCACCCAGTTGCCCGGTCAGCTTGAAGCCGCGATTGAGGGTGTGAATACGTGTTGCCTCGATCGGCAGCGTCGCTCCGCCCATGCTGGTCCAGGCCAGGCCGGTAATCACCCCGGTACCGCTGATGACCTGTTCGTTACGGAACACCGGCATGCCCAGTGAAGCTTCAAGGTCTTTGGGGCCGATCTTGATCACGGCTTTGGGGTCTGCCAGCAGCTTGACCACGGCCTTGCGTACCAGTTTGCCCAGTTGTTTTTCCAGCTGGCGCACCCCGGCTTCGCGGGCATAACCGTCAATCACCGCGCGCAGGGCGCTGTCGCTGATGCTCAGTTTGTCTTTGGCCACACCTGCTTTTTCGAGCTGTTTTGGCCACAGATGACGCTTGGCGATCGCGACTTTTTCTTCCGTGATGTAACCCGAGAGGCGAATCACTTCCATACGATCGAGCAACGGGCCGGGGATCGAGTCCAGGGTGTTGGCGGTACATACAAACAGCACTTTGGACAGATCGAGGCGCAGGTCGAGGTAATGGTCGAGGAAGTCGACGTTCTGTTCCGGGTCGAGGGTTTCCAGCAAGGCCGAAGCGGGGTCGCCCTGGAAGCTCTGGCCCATCTTGTCGATTTCGTCGAGCATGATCACCGGGTTCATTACTTCAACATCTTTCAGTGCCTGCACCAGTTTGCCCGGCTGGGCGCCGATGTAGGTGCGGCGATGGCCCTTGATCTCGGCCTCGTCGCGCATGCCGCCGACGCTGAAACGGTAGAACGGGCGACCCAGGGACTCGGCGATCGACTTGCCGATACTGGTTTTGCCCACGCCCGGCGGGCCGACCAGCAGTACGATCGAACCGCTGACCGAGCCTTTGTAGGCCCCGACGGCGAGGAATTCGAGGATGCGATCCTTGATGTCATCAAGGCCGGCATGATGGGCGTCGAGCACCTTGCGGGCGTGTTTGAGGTCGAGCTTGTCTTCACCCAGCACGCCCCAGGGCACCGACGACGCCCAGTCCAGGTAGTTACGGGTCACGGCGTATTCCGGCGACCCGGTTTCCAGGATCGACAGTTTGTTGATCTCGTCATCAATGCGCTTTTGCGCCTGGGTCGGCAGGGTCTTGCCTTCAAGGCGCTGCTTGAACTGTTCGATATCGGCGCTGCGATCATCCTTGGTCAGCCCGAGCTCCTGCTGGATGACCTTGAGCTGTTCCTTGAGGAAGAATTCGCGCTGATGTTCGCCGATCTTAAGGTTAACTTCGGCTGAAATCTCTTTTTGCAGCCGCGCTACCTCGACCTCCTTGCGCAGCATGGGCAGCACTTTTTCCATGCGTTTGAGCATCGGCACGCAATCGAGCACCTGTTGCAGCTCGTTGCCGGTGGCAGACGTCAGGGCCGCTGCGAAATCGGTCAGCGGCGACGGATCATTCGGGCTAAAACGATTGAGGTAGTTTTTCAGCTCTTCGCTGTACAGCGGGTTGAGCGGCAGCAGCTCCTTGATCGCATTGATCAGCGCCATGCCGTAGGCCTTCACCTCGTCGGTGGGCTCCTTGGGCTGCTGCGGGTACTCGACCTCAACCAGATACGGCGGACGGTGATGCTTGAGCCACATGCTGATACGCACGCGGCTCAGGCCCTGGGCCACAAACTGCAACTTGCCGTTTTCGCGGCTGGCGTGATGGACCTTCACCAGGGTGCCGTATTCCGGCAGGCTTTTGGTGTCGAAGTGGCGAGGGTCATCAGGGGGCGTGTCGACAAAAAACAGCGCCAGGGAGTGATGGGGGGATTTGCTGACCAGTTCCAGGGTCTCGGCCCAGGGTTCTTCATTGACGATGACCGGCAGCACTTGTGCCGGGAAGAACGGCCGATTGTGAATCGGAATGATGTAAACCTTGTCCGGCAGATTCTGCTCCGGCAATGCCAATTCAGTCCCTCCAGAATGTGGATGGTGTTCGGATTCAGTGTGTTCTACATCGGTGTACTCAGTGGTGTTGTCCGGAAACTCTTGCTGGTCGCTCATGGGGCACCTGCGCAATTGGGTATGGATGTTAGATGGGGCGCGGTGCCAGTGGTTTCAATGGTGAACAGATTTTCATGTGTAAGGAGAAGAAACCCCGTAGACGGATAGGCGGGTACAGGGAATATTCAACTGTGGGAGCTTGACCGACGATCAGGTCATTCTCGTGCCCGTATTTCATGGTCGCTTCGCAATCAAACCCAGCCTCACGCCTTCCTCGGCGGCAGAACAACTGCTTGCACGTCGATTGAAGAAATAATCCGTCAAACCCCCGTGCGATAGGCCTTTGTCGCCAACAACTTGACAGTAGACGGCCCGAAATTAATGGGTGATCTTCTGTCTGCAGCAGTTGGATCCATAACAACAAAGATGGATTGGAAGGCCACCGGTATGGCTTTTTCAAGGAAGTCGCGGGAGCGCTTATGTGGCCATTGGCATTCACTCAATGGATTGAGGGCGCAGCATGAAGTTGCGCAACAGTTTTCAGGCGCGTATCAGCCTGTTTCTTGCCTTGCTCCTGCTGTTGGTGATCGGTGCGGTGTACTTCGCCGTTAAAGCCGTGACCATTACCGTGGCCAGCGATCAGGCGCAAGAGCAGCTCAAGACCGGAACCCGGGTGTTCGAGCGCTTTATGGATCTGCGCTGGCGGCGTATCCAGTACGGCCTCAACTGGCTGACCAATGACTCGGATTTCCGTGAGGCGACGATCAAAGGCAGCCCCTCGCTGATAGAGCACGCCCTGCAGGAGTTCGAGGCGAGCCTGCATGGCAGTGAGCTGTTTGTGCTGGATCTGGACGGCAATATCATCACCAGCACCCTCAAGGGCCTGCCAGCGGGGCAGGCATTTCCTTATGCCAAGGCTCTGCGGCTGGCCCGTCGCAACACCCAGACCATGGTCATCGGCATCCTGGCAGGGCGCCCGTACATGCTGGTGCAAGGGGTGGTGCTGGGCCCTTTGCCTGTGGTGCGCGTGGTCTCGGGGATGCCGATGGACGACGTGTTTGCCCATGAATTGAGCTCCCTGAGCAACCTTGAAGTGTCGTTTATGACGGTCAAGCCAGGCGAAAGCGGAATACTGAGCAGCACGCAGCCGGACTTCATGAGCGCCAGCATTATTGAATTCGTGCAGGAGCATACGCCGGGCTCGACAATCCATTTCAGCGAATTCCACGGCCGGCGCTTTCTTGGCCAGATGCTGCAACTCGCCAACTCCGGTGACCCGGGCAACGGCCAAGTCATGGCGGTGCTGCAAAGCCCGCTGGATCAGACGATGCAGGCATTCGACTCGCTGGATCGCAAGTTTCTGTGGATATCCCTGGGGGCTTTGCTGGCTTCATTGCTCGGCGCCTTGTGGCTGGCGCGGGCGGTTTCGCGGCCGGTCAGCCTGTTGGCGGAGGCTGCGCAGCGCATTGGCCGGGGCAACTACGAAACGCCGGTGGAGCTTACACGCAGGGACGAACTGGGGTTTCTGGCCAAGGCGATCAATGCCATGCAAAGCGGGATTGCCGTGCGCGAGCAGCAGCTGGCACATAACGCCCTGCACGACCCGCTTACCGGTTTGCCCAACCGCGCCCTGGCCATGGAACGCCTGGGCAGTGCCATCAGCGCAAGGCGCGGCGTGGTGCTGATTTACCTGGGGATCGAAAATTATCGTGTGATCAATGAGAGCTTCGGCCCCGAGGGTGGGGAGCGGATCATGCGTGAGTCCGCCCGCGTGATGCTCGACGCTCTGCGTGAGCGCGATACGGCAGCACGCATCACCGGCAACGAGTTCTTGTTACTGCTTGAAAGCACCCAGGTCGATGTGGGTGTTGCGCTGGCTGACAGGTTGTACGCATTGCTCAAGCGTCCGCTGAGCATTGATGGGCACGAGGTGTTGCTGGAAGTCTGCATGGGCATTGCGATCTACCCGCTCAATGGGCAGAGCGCTGAAGAACTGATCAGCCGTGCTGCGATTGCATGCCGGGATGCCGCCGCCTTGCCGGGTTATTTGCAGGTGTATCAGCAGGACCGTGACCTCGCCCACCAACGGCAAATCCAGCTGATCCGGGACTTGCGCAGTGCCGCCAGCGATGGCCAGTTACAGCTGTATTATCAGCCCAAAATGGATATCCGCAGTGGCCATGTGCGCCAGGCTGAAGCGCTGTTGCGCTGGCAACACCCGGAACTGGGCATGGTCTCGCCGGCGGAATTTATTCCACTGGCTGAGCGCACGGGCAGCATGTTCCTGCTGACGGGCTGGGTCATCGAGGAAGGTATCCGTCAGTTGTCCGCGTGGAACCGCAAGGGCCTGCATATGCAGCTGTCGCTGAATATCTCGGCGGAGGATTTGCACGGTGAAAATCTGTTGATGACTGTCGAGCGCCTGCTCAAGCGTTATCAGTTGTCGGCTGAGCAACTGATATTCGAAATCACCGAAAGCACGGCCATGCGCGACCCCGAACACTCGCTCAACGTGCTGGAAAAGTTGCGTGACGGCGGGATCAGCTTGTCGGTGGATGACTTTGGCACCGGTTACTCGTCGCTGGCGCATCTCAAGCGCTTGCCGGTGCAAGAGCTGAAAATCGATCAATCGTTTATCCGCAACCTGGACGAAACCAGCGAGGACGCGGTGATCGTGCGTTCGACCATCGAAATGAGCCACAACCTGGGGCTCAAGGTGGTGGCTGAAGGCGTGGAGTATCAGCATACCCTTGAACTGCTCGAGCGCTGGCACTGTGATACGGCCCAGGGCTATCTGATCAGTCGGCCAATGGAGGCCGTGGCGTTCGAGGCCTGGGTGTGGAAATTGCGGGCAACGGTTTAAAACCGGGCTCACAAAAAAGGCGGCTATCTCTCGATAGCCGCCTTTTTCAATACCAGCTGTAAATCTTACTCAGCCAGTTTGAACGCCATTACATAGTCACCTTTTTTGGTGCCCAGGCCGCCGTGACCGCCCGCCATGACCAGCACATATTGAGTGCCGTCCTTGCCGGTGTAGGTCATCGGGGTGGTCTGGCCGCCAGCAGGCAGGCGACCTTCCCACAGTACTTTACCGTTGCTTACGTCGTAAGCACGCAGGTACTGGTCAAGGGTACCGCTCAGGAAGGCCACACCACCTGCGGTGGTGAAGGTCCCGCCCAGGCTTGGAACACCCATGGACAACGGGATCGGTACCGGCGAGCTGTCACGCACGGTGCCGTTTTTGTGTTTCCAGATCACTTCGTTGTTGGTCAGGTCGACTGCAGCAACATAACCCCACGCCGGTGCCTGGCAAGGCAGGCCCAGTGGCGACAACAGTGGCTCCAGGATCACGCCGTAAGGTGCGCCTTTGTTCGGTTGAACGCCGGAGGTTTCGCCTTTGCGCGGGCCCATTGCAGCCACGTCGGCCTGCGGAACCAGCTTGGAGGTGAACGCCATGTAGCTCGGGTTCAGGAAGGCAATCTGGCGAACCGGGTCAACCGAAATGCCACCCCAGTCAAACACGCCGAAGTTGCCTGGATACACGATCGAGCCTTGCAGCGATGGCGGGGTGTACATGCCGTCATAGCGCAGGGACTTGAAGTTGATCCGGCACAGCATCTGGTCGAATGGGGTTACGCCCCACATGTCGCGTTCGGTCAAGACCGGAGGAATCATGTTCAGGTCAGAACGTGGCTGTGTCGGTGCAGTGTGGTCACCTTCAACAGCGCCGCCCGGGGCCGGAACCTCGGTGATCGGCACAATGGCTTCGCCAGTGCGACGGTCCATCACGTAGATGCTGCCTTGTTTGGTGGAAGCCAGCAGGGCCGGTTTCACGCCATCGGCGGTTTTCAGGTCCATCAGGGTTGGTTGACCACCTACGTCCATGTCCCACAGGTCATGGTGAGTAAGCGGACGGTACCAGCGGACTTTACCGGTGTTGATGTCCAGGGCGGTGATGCCAGCGGCATAACGCTCGGAATCTTCGGTACGGTCGCCACCATATTGGTCAGGCGTCTGGTTACCCATCGGCAGGTACAGCATGCCGAGGTCTTCGTCGACAGCGAACATCGACCACATGTTTGGCGAGTTACGGGTGTAGGTTTCGCCTTCAGCAATCGGAGTGGTTTTCTCCGGGTTGCCGCTGTCCCAGTTCCATACCAGCTTGCCGGTACGTACGTCGTACGCACGGATCACGCCCGATGGCTCGTCGTTGGAAATGTTGTCGGTCACGTGGCCGCCAATCACGACCAGATCTTTGGTCACGGCAGGTGGCGAGGTGGAGTAGTAACCACCCGGAGCAAAGGTACCGATGTTGTGACGCAGGTCTACCGCGCCATTGGTGCCGAAGTCTTCGCACACTTTACCGGTGTCGGCGTTCAGGGCGATCAGACGGGTGTCGGCAGTCGGCAGGAACAGGCGGCGCGGGCACGAGTTGCTGGATGTAGCAGCAGCAGGCTCGGCAGCGCTTTGTTCAGTGCTGACTTTGGCGTAGGCGTTTTCGTCGTGATAAGTCACGCCGCGGCAGGTCATGTGTGCCCAGCCTTTGAAGTTTTCAGCGTTCTGAGTGCTGATCTTCGGATCGTAACGCCAGATTTCCTTACCGGTATCCGGGTCAAGGGCTATGACCTGGCTGTGCGGGGTACACACATACAGCATGCCGTTGACTTTCAGTGGGGTGTTCTCGGCGGTTGTTTCGCCGGGATCGCCTTCACCAGGGATGTCACCGGTGCGGAATGTCCAGGCTGGTACCAGCTTGTGGGCATTTTGCGGGGTGATTTCTTTCAGCGGCGAGTAACGGTCACCAAAGGCGGTACGACCGTAGGACTGCCAGTCACCATCGGGCATGGCCGGTGCAGCGTTGGTCATGCCAGGTACGGCATCACGGTCCAGTTGGCCTTTGATTTCACCCGGGCTGGTGAACTGGCTGGCCAGTGCAGCCAGACCGGCCAGCACTACGGCAACGCTCAGTGCGCCGGTGGCAACCGGTGCCGACTGACCGCGCAGGACAGGGCGACGGAACCATGGTAGCAGCAGGACGATACCGATGGCGAACCACATGGCCAGACGTGGCACCAGTTGCCACCAGTCCAGACCGACTTCCATCAGTGCCCATACGGTGCTGGCGAACAGTACCAGTGCGTACAGGGTCAGTGCTGCGCGGCGCCCGGCAATCAGCAGTGCGCCCGACAAGCCAAAACCGATCCCGGCCAGCAGGTAGTACCACGACCCGCCCAGCGTGACCAGTTTGATACCCCCGGCCAACATGGCCAGGCCCATTAGCAGCAGCAAGATACCGAGAAGGCTCGGTAGCAGGCGGCTTCGACTGAAAGCACCTTCAGTGCTCATAGTGTGGTTCTCCGTTGCGTTTGAGGTGTTCCCGCGAGGGTGGGGTCTTTAAGGGACGAACCGACGCGGGAGTGAATCAGCTAAATAGGTGTTCGATCACAACCTTCAAGGTTGTTGTTGCAGTCCGTTTGTCAGAACGCACTTTGAATTTTCAGACCGCCAATCAGTGCGTCATCCAGCTGGCTGACGCCGCCCGGGTGGCGGATGTACTGCAGGTTCGGTCGAACGGTCAGCCAGTTGGTGACGTGGATGCCGTAGTACAGCTCGGCGCTGTATTCAGTGTCCTGGGGAGGCAGGTAGTCCGGGTTGTCGAAATCGTAGATGGCGCGGGCCTGGTTAGTGGCCTGGGCGTTCTTGCGATAAGCCGGGTTGACGTGAACGCGCGCCATGGCAAAGCCGATATCGTCCTTGGGACGGGCATCGAACACGCCTTTGTAGACGACGCCAGCCTGGACGTAGTTGTCCACGGCATTGGTTTTCTTGTCGTGCATGGTGGCATTGGCAAACACACTCAAGCCCCTCGACTGGTCGCTGGCGCGGGTAGTGAGCTGTTGTTGCACGCCCAGCCACATCCCGTGTTTGCTTGAACTGCTGCGATACGCTTCACCGGTCAAGGCTGCTGGCTGGCCGTTGGCATCTTTGTAAGCATCTGTTGCCTTGGCATTACTGTAGTAGTAACCCGCGCGGTATTCCCCTGGCAGGCCATTAATTTTTGGCGTCCACACCAGTTCGATCGGCAGTACTGCGCCCTGGGTGCCGCTGCCGCTGAGCTTGAAGCCGTTGCCGCGATCCAGGTTGGACGGGTTTTGCTCATAGGCACCGACCTGTGCGTACAACTCGGGGGTCAGGTGATACTTGACCCGCAGGGCCCACTGGCTGACGGGCCAGTTGTACCAGATGCTGCCGGCCCAGTTGCCCACCTGTGAGCCGCAGAACGCCAGGTTCTGGAAATCGCAAGGGAACGAGTTGAAATCTTCGCCCTGACCAAAGCGGCCGACTTTGATGTCGAGCTTCTGGTCAAAGAATTTCTGCTGGTACCACATTTGCGTCAGGCGCGTGGTCTGGCCACGGCCCCAGACTTCCTGGGCCGAAGTGAAACCGCCCACCCGTGGATCGTTGATGCGGTCATTGCTGATGTTGTTGCCGCTGCGATGGGTGATGGTCAGCTGAAATTCAGCGTCGTCCCAGCCCAGGATCTTTTGCAGGTCCAGGTGCGTGCCCAGGCCGAACTGGTCGCTGTAGCGCGCCGTGCGGTCATGGTCATAGCCGCCGTGCAGGTTGGAGCCGACTTCGCCTACATAGTCGAGGGAAAAGGAGTAACCCTGCTTTTCCAGTTCGCTACGGGTACCACCCCAATCGCCGAGCATCCACTTGGAGTCAGCGTCAAAGGCGGGGGCCGCCTGCACGCAAGTAGCCAGGCCCAGAGCGGTAATGCCGCCGATCAAAGCCAGAGCTTTTTGCCCGGCAACAGGAAGCAGCGCGCTGTGTTTGCGCATATTCAGGAATGTGGACATAGGTCGAGATGCGAGTCTTTATAGGTATGGCTGTGGCAGTGGGTAGCGCTGTCTTTGAGGGCAGGGCTGACACTTCAGAGTTAAGGGCGGAATGAATCGTTTCAGCCCTTTATGCGGAAATGATAAAGCCCCGAAACGTTTAGAAACAGCACTTTAAGTGACATGGATCATTTCTGATTCAGTAACAGTGTGCTGCGACGGTTCGTCCCAGGGCTCTTTTGTCGCGCCCCGACTTGATTGGAGGCCGCGTATTTACTGCTGTGCAGCTTAGAACGTGGTGCGCAGGCCTACCTCGATACCGCGCCCCGGTGCGGGGGCGATGTCACGTAAAATAGAACTGGCATAACGCACGGTCTGGTTGGTCAGGTTGTCGCCTTTGACAAACGCCAGCCACTGGCTGCTGCCCACATCGAAGTGATAACCGGCACTGGCGCCCAGAGTGGTGTAGCCATCAGTGCCCGATTCGTTGGCCGGCACACGGCCCTGATTGCTGGCATGTTCGACGTCAACCCGCGCTTGCCAGCGGTCCATTTCCCACAGCAAGCCGCTGCTCAGGCGCAGCGGGGCAATCCGCGGCAAGGCTTCGCCGGTGTCGAGGTTGGTGGCGCGGGTGTAGTCGCCCGACAGTTCCAGTGCAAACTTGCCATAGGCACTTTCTCCGAGCTTCCAGTGATCCTTGGCCTCAAAGCCGGTGAAACGCGCCCTAACCCCGGAATAGGTGTATTCCGGAATGCCGTCGGCGTCTGGCTCGCCTTCGTCGTTCAGTGTACGACCTGTACCCAGCAGACCGATGTAATTGGAGAAGTGGCTGTAGAACACCCCGATGCTGCCATTGTGGGTGCCATTGTCGAAGCGCAGGGCCAGGTCGCTGGATACGGCTTTTTCCTTCGACAGATTGGCGTTACCTACTTCATAGGTGCCGGTAGCGACGTGGGCGCCATTGGCGTACAGCTCGTAGAACGTTGGTGCGCGTTCGGTATAGCCCAGGGTGGCCGCCAGCGACCAGATCGGGGTGAGGGTGAACACGGCGCCTGAAGACAGGCTGCCCGCCGTGAAGCTCCTTGAACGGTCCGCCGCGGCAAAGCGCTCATTGCCCTTGGCGTCCGGGTCGACCACGGTGCGCTCAAGGCGCCCGCCGAGGCTCAGTTTGAGGCGCTCGGTGGCCTGCAGTTCTTCAAGCACAAACAGGGCGCCGCTGTTGGTGTCGGTTTGCGGTACGAAAGCTTCTTCACCAAGGGCCGAAAATTCGTTGCGATTGACCTGTGCGCCAATGACACCCTCAACCGGGCCGATCGGTACATGGCGGGCTTCAACGCGGGCTTCGTAGCCCTTGTTCTTGAACGTGGTGCCGACTTCGCCGCCCTCGATTTCGCGGTGCTCGTAATCGGTGTAGCCGGCATCTATTTTCAGCGAGCTGAACGGGCCTTGCAGGTTGCGGATTTCGGAGGCAAAGGCGTAGTGATCCTGCTTCATGCGGATGCGTACGTCCTGCTCGGCCGGTGAGCCGTAGTTGGCGTCGTAAGTGCTGTACGACAAGCCTGCGTAACCATCTTCCCAGGTGTAGGAACCGCCCACGGCACCGCCGTCCTGCCGGCCATTGCTGTTACCCAGACGGCCTTTTTTCTCGTCACCGTCTTCGCTTTCGGGGGCATGACGGCTGCGGGCATAGCCGGGGATTTTCAGGTCGTTGAACTCGCGGGCGTTGGCATCCAGATGCAGGGCGAAGGTGCCATCACCGGCTTCCAGCTTGCCCGCGCTGCTGCGGGTGGTGTCGGCACCGCCGTAGCGCAGTTCGCCTGCCCCGTGAATGCCGTCGATGGCGGTAGTGGGGATACGGTTGTCGAAGGTGTTGACCACGCCGCCGATGGCGTTGCCGCCGTACAACAGGGCGGCAGGGCCGCGAACAATTTCGATTCGTTCGACGTTGACCGGGTCCAGCGGTACCGCGTGGTCATAAGACAGCGATGAGGCATCCAGAGCGCCGACGCCGTTGCGCAAGATGCGAATACGGTCGCCATCCAGGCCGCGAATGATCGGTCGGCTAGCGCCGGGGCCGAAGTAGGACGAAGACACGCCGGGTTGTTTGTTGAGGGTTTCGCCCAGGCTGCCTTGCTGATTAAGGGTCAGGTCGTCGCCTTCCAGTACCGTTGTGGGTGAGGCCAGCTGGGTGTTGCCCAAGGGGTTCCCGGTAATGACTTGCTGGGGCAGATCGAGGGCGTAGGCCGGGGAGGCGAGCAGCAGTGCGGTGGCGAGCGGCGTTAGACGAAGGCGACGCAAGTGACGCGGGAGTGCAGGGGAGGACATTACAAGTTCCTTGGCAGGGTGACGAAAGAAAGCGGCGCTGAGCGCTCTTTGACTGGACAGGTATAGTTACAATATAACATCACTTTAATCTGTCAAAGCGCAACTTTCATTTCTGCCCCGGGACACGGCTAGACTGGTTGCTTGGCGAATGCACTTCCCCCTGAGCAGGTGCTCGGCTAAGGTGCGCGGCTTTCTCTCTTTTGCTTTAAAGGCCCGGCATGACTGAACCCAACAACAACCCATTGCACGGCGTGACGCTGGAACAGATCCTCACTGCGCTGGTGGCGCATTACCAGTGGCAGGGGCTGGCCGAGCGCATTGATATTCGCTGCTTCAAGAGCGACCCGAGTATCAAGTCGAGTTTGACGTTCCTGCGCAAAACCCCTTGGGCGCGGGAAAAGGTCGAAAAGCTCTATGTGAAATACGCCCGTACCAAGCGCGAGCTTTGATCGGCACATGAGTGCGTTGTCCAGGCACAGGCTCTGCCTGCTGCTGGCGATCCTGGGCTGGAGCGGCCTGGCGATTCAGCTTGAGCTGGTACTGTTCGCCCGCTGGCAGAGCGGTGCGAGTGTGGTGGGTGGGCTGGTGAGCTATTTCAGTTTTTTCACCATTTTGACCAACACCCTGGCCGCCAGCGTACTGACCTGTGCAGCCGATACCCCCCCGTCAAAAGGCAGGGCGTTTTTCTTGCAACCGTGGGTTAGCAGCGGCATTGCTGTCAGCATTATCGTGGTGGGAGCGGCGTATAGCCTGTTGCTGCGCCAACTCTGGCAGCCTGAAGGTCTGCAATGGCTAGCCAATGAGATATTGCATGACGTGATGCCGGTGCTGTTTACGCTGTACTGGTGGTTTTACGTGCCCAAGGGATTGTTGCGCGTGAGCCATATCGGACTCTGGATGCTGTATCCGCTGCTGTATTTCGCCTACATCCTGTTGCGTGGGCACCTGCTGGGTGTGTACCCGTATCCGTTTGTCGATGTCGAAAAACTGGGCTATTGGCAGACGTTTATCAATGCTGGCGGAATTCTGGCGGGGTTTGTGGCGGTGGCATTGGGGGTGGTGGCGGTGGATCGTCTCAGGGGGCGCAAGTACTTGTAGCAGCTGCCGAAGGAACGAGGCTGCGTTCGGCTGCGAAGCAGTCGTATACACTGAGAACCGGGGTTAACTGGCTCAGCGTGGTGTCTGATATTGCGACGACTACGTCGCCGAACCCAGCCACGTTCCTTCGGCAGCTGCTACGGGGTGTAGGAGCAATTACTCTTCGGTACTGCCATCCAGGCGCCAGTAGCCCACAGCCTTGACGAATTCTTCGTTCAGGCCATGGGTGTCCAGCAGCACTCGGCGCACTTTGCGCGACAGCGCGCTTTCGGTGGCCACCCAGGTGTACAGCGCACCTTCGGGGATGCTCAATGCTTCGACGGTTTTAAGCAGGTCCTCGCCCGGTACATCACGGTGTACCCAGATCACTTCGACCGCTGCGGCGCTGTGCAGGGGGTGTTCTTCAAGCGCGTTTTCGACCTCGATCACCACCAGGGCACGGCGGTTGGCAGGCAGCTCTTCAAGGCGCCGGGCAATGGCCGGCAGCGCGGTTTCGTCACCGATCAGCAGGTAGCTGTCAAAGATGTCCGGTACTACCATCGAACCGCGCGGCCCGCCGATATGCAGATACTGCCCGGGCGTGGCCTGGGCGGCCCAAGTGGCTGCCGGGCCGTCACCGTGCAGGACAAAATCGATGTCCAGCTCAAAGGTGTTCAAGTCAAAACGGCGTGGGGTGTAGTCGCGCATCGGCGGCATTCCACCTTTTTGCCCGGCGCTCAGTTCCAGGGTTTCCAGCGCTGCCTGTTCTTCGGCGGTCTGCGGAAAAAACAGCTTTACATGGTCATCGCTGCCCAGGCTGACAAACCCCGTCAGCTGTGGGCCTCCCACGGTAATTCGGCGCATGCGCGGGGTCAGGTCGACCACGCGCAGCACTTCGAGTTTACGACGTTTGATTTCATGCATGACCCGGTGAATGGTCTGGGGTGTGGCAGCATTCATTCAGCGTTCTCCTGCGCAGGCTGGGCAGATACAGGGCCATCGACGATGGCTTTGGCGGTGTTGTTGAGCAAGTCGCGTACCCGCAGGATTTCTGCCGGGCTCCAGCGACCGTGGTGCATTTGCAGGGCATGGCGCAGGTTGTGCACCGCCTCGTGAATCTCGGCCGGGCGATCATGGCCGCGCAGTGAGCGCTTGCTGACGTCGATGCGCATCCGCACGCCATCGAGTGCTACCGCCTGATCGGTCAGGTACTGGCGACCGGCATCGGTCACGGTATAGCGTTTTTTTCCGCCTTCGGCGTCGCCCTGAATCAGCTCGCTCTCTTCAAGGAAGGTCAGCGTGGGGTAGATCACGCCAGGGCTGGGGCTGTAGGCACCGTCGAATAAACCTTCGATCTGGCGGATCAGGTCGTAGCCGTGGCAGGGCTGCTCGGCGATCAGCGCCAACAGCAATAATTTCAGATCGCCCGGGGCAAAAACCCGGGGGCCGCGGCCACCGCGTTCGCGACCGGGGCGTTTCTCGAAGCCGTCTTGACCCGCGCCATGTTCGCGGTGATGGGGATGATGGTCTCTCATTGTCTTTTCGCTCTCTCATTAAGTTAGACATAACTTAAGATATATCTTAAGGAATGTAAAAACCCAGTCGGCGAACGGTAATGATTCTCAATGGGAGCGCTCCCACAGCTTGGCTATTTCGCTGCGGTGTGTACTGGCGCAGGTGCCAGGCACAAGGTGTTGGTGCCTGGTTGCAGATACGGCGTAAGGATCGGTGCCATGCCCTTGAGCACTTGCACCGGCAGTGCCGAGGTGAATTTGAAAGCCTCGGCCGAGCGTCCGGGAACAAACGCAGTCAAGGTGCCGAAGTGATGCTCGCCGATATAAAACACGAAGGTCGCCGTGCGATTGATCGACTTGGAGCTAAGGATACGTCCGCCAGCACCCATGCTTTCGATGCGGTTGTCGCCGGTGCCGGTCTTGCCGCCCATGGCCAGGGGTGTGCCGTCGTCGAGCTTGAAACTGCCCGATACCCGTCGCGCCGTACCGGCATCCACCACTTGCGACAGGGCTTCGCGCAGTGCCGTGGCCACTTCGCTGGGCATGACCCTTACGCCTGCGTCAGGGTCGTTGACCAGGCGGGTTTCATAGGGAGTATCTGCGGCGAAATGCAGGGTATCAATGCGTAATACCGGCAAACGTACGCCATCGTTAAGGATAATGCCCATCAGCTCGGAAAGTGCCGCCGGGCGATCCCCCGAACTGCCCAGTGCGGTGGCGAGAGACGGCACCAGGTGGTCGAAGGGGTAGCCGACTTTTTGCCAGCGCTGATGGATATCAAGGAAGGCTTCGATCTCCAGCATGGTGCGGATGCGGCTGTCGCGGGCGCTCTTGTGCCTGCTTTTAAACAGCCAGCTGTAAACTTCCTGACGCTCATGTTCGCTGGCGTCGACAGCTTGCTGGAAGGTGGCCTGCGGGTTATTGAGCAAATACCCCAGTAACCACAGATCCAGCGGATGGACTTTGGCGATATAGCCTTGGTCAGGCAGGTTGTAAGCGCCGGGGCCATAGCCTTGGTACAACTTGTCCAGACGCTCGTCGGTGATCTTGTCGTTAGTCAGATGCGAGCGCACGAAGCGGTTGAAGGTAGCCTGATCGGCATGGGGGAACAGGTAACGATGCACTGCCGACATGCGAATGGCGGTGGGGTGCATGCTGTCCAAGAAGGTATCAAGGCGGGCCTTTGAGTCTTTCCCGCGGTATTTTTTCCAGAACTTAAGCATGAAGGTGGTGCCTTCGCGGTCGGCGAAACGACTGAGGTATTCCTGGCGCATCGGGTTGCTGTCGTCACTGAGCAGGTCCGCGTTATTGCTCGGCGACTGATAGCTGGTGTAGCGCACCACGTCGCGCATCAGGCGCACAAAGGGGAGGTTGATCGACTCACGGATCGAATCGCGCAGCGTCGCGATGCGGTTGTTGTCCTGGCTGCGAAAGTTGTGGAAGTGATGCATACCGCCACCGGTAAAAAAGCCTTCGCCGGGGTTGGCCGAGTACTGACGGTTGAGTGCGGCATCCAGCATGGGTGTCAGTTGTGCACCAGGATTTTCGATCAGGTACGCCAGTGCCCAGCGGGTCAGCGGATCCTGGTGGGTGATGGGGATTTTTTTCAGCGTCGTGCCAGGCTGGCCGCCGTAACGGTCATGCAGCTCGGCAATGATCTGCAGATAGGTGGTCAACACCCGCAGTTTGGCGGTGGAGCCCAGTTCCAGTTTGCTGCCTTCATTTATATCGAAGGGCTGGTCGGTGCTGTCGGTCTGTACCCGGGCGCGGGCGCCGTCCGGCGTAAGTTCAAACAGGGTGAAGCTGTAGCGCACTTGCGCGGTACTGGTGGGCGTTAGCAGGTAGGGGCCGAGCAGGCCGATTTTGCCGGCAAATGCCGGGTTTGCCAGCTGGCGCAGGTAGTCACTGACCTGGCCCTGCAAGTCGCCCTGCAAGGTGCTGGTGGCAGACAGGTCCAGGCGGTCGAGGTCATACAGCGGGCGTTTGAGCAGCACCGAAAGGCGGCTGCGGGCTACGCTGATGCCCTTGTTGGTTTCATTGGGTTGCAGGGTTGGCGCCTGCGCCCAGTCGCGGTAAGTCACGCGGCTGGCCAGGGCGGCGGCGGTCAGCGCCGGGTCGATCACATTGTTCTGCGCCAGCAGGCGGATATGGCTGTCGGTCAGTTGCGCGAGCTCATCACGGCCCTTGGCCAGGTAGTGTGAGGGCCGACGTTGGGCGATCATCAGCGACAGCACTTCACGCAGGGCCAGGCCTCTTGATGCGAGGCTTTTTGGGTCAGTGGCGGTACTGCTCAGTTGCTGGTTGATCTGATTGAAGTCGGCGCCGTACCACACCCGCAACCCTTCGGCCATGCCGTGAACCTCGCCGTGGCCAGGCACCGCCGACAGTGGCACGCTGTTGAGGTAATCACGCACCACCTTTTGCCGGGCTGGCAGGGTTTGCGGGCCGTTCTGATAGGCACGCACGCTGGCAGAAACCATCTGGCGCAATTTTTCGCCGCCTGAGAGCGTCAGCCCATCGGGAGAGTGCCGATACTTTTCCAGTTGGGTGGCCAGGGTACTGCCGCCCGCAGATTGCCCCGGCAAGTGCAGCAGTTTTGCAGCCTGGGAGTAGGCCGCCATGGCAAAGCGCGGCCAGTCCACGGCAGGGTTGGCCTGGGGTTCATCAGGGTTGAGCAGGTTGCGGTTTTCGATAAACAGCAAACTGTGAACCACCAGCGGGGGGATGCTTGCAAAGCTGGGATACAACTGTTGCGGGTACTTGTACTGATAAAGCGAACTGCCAGCGCAGTCGGTGATCGAGAGTCCGGTCTGAATTTTTTCTGAATAGGGTACGAAAAACCCTTTCTCGCTATAGCTCAAGAGCGCTGGTGAAAAGCGGCTTTGTTGAGTAATGACGTAATCACGTTTTTGAAGGCGTGCCAGAAAGTCGCCCAGTGCGCTGTAACCCAAGCGTTTATCGAAAGGGCCTGCGCCGGGGTAAAGCATCGCGTTGCTGGGCCCTTCGTGCATCGAATAGCTGAGCGACGCAGCAAAACGGCTGAACTCGCGGGCTTGCAACTTGGAACTGCGCACCTCCTGAGCCATCACAAACCACAGCACAACCAGGACGGCCAGCACCCCAAGCCCGAGCACAAACCATCCATAACGCCTGGGCTCAGGAGGTTGTGGCGCAGGTGCGGCATCGTCCGTTACAGCTGATGACACCCTCGTCTTGCTGGAGTTGGAGTTCCACAGTACGCCCATAGTCGACAGATCCAGGTACGCATATTGGTTGCGCTTGATAGAAGCGTAGACGCTGGCAGATTCAGGTGAAAAATTTGTGAGGCTTATCTGGTGTTTCTATAGGCACGGTCTGCTGAATGGCTCTCATAAATCCAGGGTCGGGATGCATCCACAACGTGGCTTACCCATGTAAGTGCAGGAATAGAGCCTTTGCGGCAGGTTGTACGGACCGGACACATGGTGGACACACGTGCGGGGACATGGTGGACACATTATGCCCCGTAGTCAGGTTTGCTCA
>NZ_WIWL01000224.1:0-19610 GCF_009600105.1 Pseudomonas sp. FSL R10-0056 | reverse complement strand
GTGGGTGATGACGGGATCGAACCGCCGACCCTCTGCTTGTAAGGCAGATGCTCTCCCAGCTGAGCTAATCACCCTTTGCTTCGTTGAGGCCGCGAAATTTACGCATCTATCGAAGCTAAGTCAAGGACAAGATTGGTTTTTTTCAAAATAAGCAAAAATAGTGGCCTGGCCTTAATCGCCATAGATCATCTTCTTGCTCATGCCGCCATCCACCACAAACTCCTGACCCGTGACAAAACCGGAGTTGCGCGACAACAACCAGGCAACCATCGCGGCAACGTCCTCCACAACCCCTGCCCTGCCAGCAGGGTGCTGAGCGTGATCGGCGTCCGTCAACGGCGCTGAACGCCTTACAGATGGATCACGGGCGTCGATCCAGCCCGGGCTTACAGCATTGACCCTGATTTGCGGGCCAAGGCTGATGGCCAGCGCATGGGTCAATGCCAGCAACCCGCCCTTGCTTGCCACGTAAGCCTCGGTATCAGGCTCCGACTGGCGCGCACGGGTGGAAGCCAGGTTGACGATCGCCCCGCAATGGGCACGCAGATACGGCGCACAATGCTTGGCCAGCAACATCGGCCCGGTGAGATTGACCGCCAGCACGCGGTTCCAGTGCTCCAGGTCGAGGCTTTCCAGGGGCGTGTTGTGCGGGTCCGCAATCGCGGCGTTGCACACCAGCCCGTCCAGCCGTCCGAACTGCCCCAGCACTTGCGCGACACACTGGATGACATCGTCTTCAACCGACACATCCATGCGCACAAACCAGGCACTGTCGCCCAGCGCCTTGGCTACTTTTGTGCCCCGGGCGCGGTCAATGTCGCTGAGCACCACTTGCCAGCCTTCACTGACCAGCCAGGCTGCAATGCCCAGGCCAATGCCCCGGGCAGCACCGGTGACCAGTGCTACACGGCCATTGCCGCTTACCGGCGCCTCGAGCATCCAGTCGGTCACAGCGCGGCCAGGCCTCGTGCGAGGTCGGCTTGCAGGTCACTGACATCTTCCAGGCCTACGGCGATGCGGATCAGGCTGTCACGAATACCGGCCGCTTCACGCTCTTGCGGTGCGAGGCGACCATGGGAAGTGGTCGCCGGATGAGTAATCGTGGTTTTGCTGTCACCCAGGTTGGCAGTGATCGAGATCAGACGTGTCGCGTCGATAAAACGCCACGCGCCTTCTTTGCCGCCCTTGACCTCAAAACTGACCACGGCACCAAAGCCGCGCTGCTGGCGCTGGGCCAATTCGTACTGTGGATGGCTCTTGAGACCAGCGTAGTGAACCTTCTCTATGCCATCCTGCTGCTCCAGCCACTCGGCCAGGGCCTGGGCACTGGCGCAGTGAGCGCGCATGCGCAGGTTGAGGGTCTCCAGACCCTTGAGGAAGATCCACGCATTGAACGGGCTCAGAGTCGGCCCGGCGGTACGCAGGAAACCGACGATTTCTTTCATCAGCTCGCCACGACCGGCCACTACCCCACCCATGCAACGACCCTGGCCATCGATGAACTTGGTTGCCGAATGCACCACGATGTCTGCACCCAGCTTCAGCGGCTGCTGCAAGGCTGGCGTGCAAAAGCAGTTGTCGACCACCAGCAAGGCACCCTTGGCGTGGGCGATTTCAGCCAGCGCGGCGATATCGACCAGCTCGGCCAGCGGGTTGGACGGCGACTCGACAAACAGCAGCTTGGTGTTGGGCTTGATCGCCGCGTCCCAGCCAGCCAGTTCGGCCAACGGCACGTAATCGACCTGCACGCCAAAGCGCTTGAAGTACTTCTCAAACAGGCTGATGGTCGAACCGAACACACTGCGCGAGACCAGGATATGGTCGCCGGCGCTGCACAGGCTCATCACCACCGACAGAATGGCTGCCATGCCCGTCGCCGTGGCTACAGCCTGCTCGGCACCTTCAAGGGCGGCAATGCGCTCTTCGAAAGCACGAACAGTGGGGTTGGTGTAACGCGAATAAACATTGCCTGCCACCTCGCCCGAGAACCGCGCTGCCGCGTCTGCCGCCGTGCGGAACACGTAGCTGGAGGTCAGGAACATTGCATCACCGTGCTCACCTTCCGGCGTACGATGCTGGCCAGCACGCACCGCCAGGGTGTCGAACGCTACGCCCTCAAGGTCGCTGTCCAGCCGACCCGCATCCCAATCCTGACTCATGCTGCCCACTCCTTGCTCTACTTTGTATTGGATAAACGCAAACCGGCCCATCAGGGCCGGTTTGGTGAACTCTTAGTTATTGTACAAGCCTATCGTCGCACCGACGCCCTGGGCAATCACCTTGGAAGCATCGTTGCGCGCACGCTCGATTCGCTCCAGGTAGTTGTCGTCAATATCGCCGGTGACGTACTTGCCGTCAAACACTGCACAATCGAACGCATCGATCTTGATCTTGCCACCACCGACAGCGTCGATCAGGTCAGGCAGGTCCTGATAGATCAGCCAGTCGGCGCCGATCAGCTCAGCCACTTCCTGGGTGCTGCGGTTATGGGCGATCAGTTCGTGAGCGCTGGGCATGTCGATGCCATACACGTTCGGGTAACGAACCGCCGGGGCCGCCGAGCAGAAGTAAACGTTTTTGGCGCCGGCTTCGCGGGCCATCTGAATGATCTGCTTGCAAGTGGTACCGCGCACGATCGAGTCATCCACCAGCATCACGTTCTTGCCGCGGAACTCGAGTTCGATGGCGTTGAGCTTCTGGCGCACGGATTTTTTACGTGCAGCCTGGCCCGGCATGATGAAGGTACGACCGATGTAACGGTTTTTCACGAAGCCTTCGCGGAACTTGACGCCCAGGTGGTTGGCCAGTTCCAGTGCAGCGCAGCGGCTGGTGTCCGGAATCGGGATCACCACGTCGATATCGTGCTCAGGACGCTCACGCAGGATCTTCTCGGCGAGTTTCTCGCCCATGCGCAGACGGGCCTTGTACACCGACACACCGTCGATGATCGAGTCCGGGCGCGCCAGATACACGTGTTCGAAGATGCACGGGGTCAGTTTCGGGTTTACCGCGCACTGACGGGTGTGCAGCTTGCCGTCTTCAGTGATGTAAACCGCTTCACCCGGCGCCAGATCGCGGATCAGGGTAAAGCCCAGTACATCCAGGGAAACGCTCTCGGAGGCGATCATGTACTCGACGCCTTCGTCGGTATGACGCTGACCGAAGACAATCGGACGAATGCCGTTCGGGTCGCGGAAACCGACGATGCCATAACCGGTGATCATCGCAACCACGGCGTAACCGCCACGGCAACGGTTGTGCACGTCAGTCACGGCAGCAAACACGTCTTCTTCAGTCGGCTGTAATTTGCCGCGCTGCGCCAGTTCGTGAGCGAAAACGTTAAGCAACACTTCCGAATCGGAGTTGGTGTTGACGTGACGCAAATCAGATTCGTAAATCTCCTTGGCCAGCTGTTCAACGTTGGTCAGGTTGCCGTTATGCGCCAGGGTGATGCCATACGGCGAGTTGACATAAAACGGCTGGGCTTCAGCTGAAGTCGAGCTGCCAGCGGTTGGATAGCGCACGTGACCAATGCCCACGTTGCCGACCAGGCGCTGCATATGACGCTGATGAAAGACGTCACGAACCAGCCCGTTGTCCTTGCGCAGAAATAACCGGCCATTATGGCTGGTCACAATACCGGCAGCATCCTGGCCGCGGTGCTGGAGGACGGTTAGCGCGTCATACAGCGCCTGATTGACGTTCGACTTACCGACGATACCGACGATGCCACACATGCGACGCAACCCCTACTTAATGGATCTGAACTGAACACCACTCACTTGGGCTGGGTAGCCGGCAAGAGATGCTCCTTGAACGGAATGTCAGCGGGTACGCTGATTCCGCTGGCCAGCCACTGACTGCTCCACCCCAGAATGAGGTTTTTGGACCAGTCGGCAACCAATAGAAATTGTGGCACGAGCCGTGACTCCTGCCACCATGAGTCCTGCTGTACCGGCCCCAGGCTCAACAGCCCGACCGCAGTGACCACCAGCAATGCGCCACGCGCAGCGCCGAAAGCCATGCCGAGAAAACGATCGGTCCCGGACAGGCCGGTGACGCGAATCAGTTCGCCGATAAGAAAATTGATCATTGCGCCTACCAGCAAGGTGGCCACAAACATGATGGTGCACCCTGCGATAACGCGGGCGGAAGGTGTTTCGATGTATCCGGAGAGGTATTGCGACAGCGAACCGCCGAACATCCAGGCAACGACCCCGGCAATGATCCAGGTGCACAGCGACAATGCTTCTTTTACGAAGCCGCGCTTCAAGCTGATCAAAGCGGAGATGGCGATGATTGCAACGATCGCCCAGTCAACCCAGGTAAATGGCACAGTTCAGCCTACGGATAGATGAGGCGGCGCATTTTAGCAGAGCGCCGCCGCTCAGGTAAGGCGATTTATCCGTGCTTGTGCAATCAGATTGAACCTTTTTACGCTGTCAGCCACGTTCAGGCTGGAAGCGCACCACAAAACCCTTGAGGTTTTGCTGCTTGCCAAGCAAATCGCGTAAGCGATCGGCCTCTGCACGCTCAAGCAATGGGCCGACAAAAACCCGGTTCATCCCGCCGGAAGATCGCACATAAGCGTTATAGCCTTGATTGCGAAGGGTTTTTTGCAGGTTATCAGCACTGGCCCGATTGGACAGGCTCACCAGTTGCACCGACCAGCTGATTGGCAAGCCATTGGGGTCGACACGCTTTTGCGTGGTGTCCAGCTTGGCGGGTGCCTGGGCAACGGTTTGCGCCGGCGTGACAGCCGGAGGCTTGGGCGCAGCCACTGCAGGCTTTGCCACTACCGGTGCGACCGGGGCTGGCGCCTGCTGCTCGACAACCGGCTGCTCAACCGGAGCCGGCTCCTCAGGGATCACCTGAGGCTCAGGCACGGCAACCGGCTCGACCTTGACCTGCGGCATTACCGGCATTTCAGGAGCGCTCGGGGCATCCACCTCAATCTGACGCAGTTCGTCCTGTCGGGAGAACAGCATCGGCAGAAAAATAACCGCCAGCGCCACCAGCACCAGGGCACCCACCATCCTTTGTTTGTACGCCTTATCCAGCAAAGCCATTTGCAGCCTCCTGCGTGGCACGCCGCTCCAACCACTCGAGCGCTTCGGCAACACAATAAAATGATCCGAACAACAGGATTTCGTCGTCAGTCGTGGCCCGTTCGCACTGCGCCTCAAGCGCTTGCTCCACGCTGGCATAAGTCGAAACAGCCGCCCCAAAACCCTGCAGCGCGGCCTCGACTTCAGCGCCCGGGCGCGTGCGCGGGGTATCCAGCGGCGCAACAGCCCAATGCGCGACCGAACCCGTCAGTTGTGACACTACGCCATCCAGGTCCTTGTCGGCCAGCAAACCGAACACCGCCAGGCGCTTGCCTGCCACCGGCCGCTGCGCCAGGCGCCGCGCCAGATACTCGGCGGCATGGGGGTTGTGCCCTACATCCAGCAGTATATGCAAGGGCTTGCCCTTCCAGCTGAACTGGCGACGATCCAGGCGCCCCGTGATGCGAGTACCTGCCAGCGCCGCGACAATGCGCTCCGGCTGCCAGGGCAGATCGGTCAACGCATAGGCCTGCACGGCCAGCGCCGCGTTTTCCATCGGCAGATCCAGCAGCGGAATATCGCGCAGCTCGATCAATTGCCCCCGGGCATCCTGACCACGCCAATGCCAGACCTGATCGGTACTGGCCAGATCAAAGTCACGACCGCGCAGAAACAGCGGGCAACCCAGCTCTGCAGCCTTGTCGAGCAATGTATGCGGCGGGTTCAGATCGCCACACAGGGCCGGCTTGCTGGCACGGAATATCCCGGCCTTTTCAAAGCCCACGGATTCGCGGGTGTTGCCCAGATACTCAATATGATCGACACCGATACTGGTCACCAGCGCCAGGTCGGCATCCACCAGATTGACCGCATCCAGGCGCCCGCCCAGGCCGACTTCCAGCACCACGGCATCCAACTGGGCACGCTCGAACAACCAGAAGGCTGCCAGCGTACCCATTTCAAAATATGTAAGGGATGTCTCGCCGCGCCCTGCATCCAGGGCCGCAAAGGCCTCGCAAAGCAGCTCGTCCGAGACTTCAACACCCTCAATTTGTACGCGCTCGTTATAGCGCAGCAGGTGGGGCGAACTGTAAACCCCCACCTTTAGCCCTTGCGCCTGCAGCAACGAAGCCACAAACGCACAGGTCGAGCCCTTGCCATTGGTACCCGTAACCGTCACCACCCGAGGCGCAGGCTTTTGCAGCCCCAAGCGGTTCGTTACCTCGCGTGCGCGATCCAGACCCATATCGATGGCCGATGGATGCAACTGCTCAAGATAGGCGAGCCACTCGCCAAGGGTGCGCTGGGTCATAGGTTTGCAGGTGCCGGCGGAACAACGATGGTTTCAACAGGCGCAGCCACGAACACTGGAGTCGGCAAGCCCATCATTTGCGCCAGCAGGTTGCCCAGGCGCGGACGCAGCTCCTGACGTGCAACGATCAGGTCGATGGCGCCGTGCTCCAGCAGGAACTCGCTGCGCTGGAAACCTTCCGGCAGTTTTTCGCGAACGGTCTGCTCGATAACACGAGGACCGGCAAAACCGATCAGCGCCTTAGGCTCAGCCACGATCACGTCACCCAGCATCGCCAGGCTGGCCGAAACACCGCCGTATACCGGGTCGGTCAGTACCGAGATGAAAGGGATGCCTTCTTCACGCAGACGCGCCAGTACCGCCGAGGTCTTGGCCATTTGCATCAGGGAGATCAGGGCTTCCTGCATCCGCGCACCGCCCGAGGCTGCGAAGCAGATCATCGGGCAGCGGTGTTCAAGAGCGTAATTGGCCGCACGCACGAAGCGCTCGCCAACAATGGCACCCATAGAGCCACCCATGAAGGAGAACTCGAAGGCCGATACCACCAGCGGCATGCCCAGCAAGGTACCGCTCATGGAGATCAGGGCGTCTTTTTCGCCGGTCTGCTTTTGCGCGCCGACCAGACGGTCCTTGTACTTCTTGCTGTCACGGAACTTGAGACGGTCAACCGGCTCCAGGTCTGCACCCAGTTCGGCACGGCCGTCGGCGTCCAGGAAGATATCAATGCGGGCGCGGGCGCCGATACGCATGTGGTGATTGCATTTCGGGCAAACGTCCAGGGTCTTTTCCAGCTCCGGACGATAAAGCACAGCGTCGCAGGACGGGCATTTGTGCCACAGGCCTTCAGGTACCGAGCTCTTTTTGACCTCGGAACGCATGATCGAAGGAATCAGCTTGTCTACCAACCAGTTGCTCATGCTTTCTTTCTCCAGTACCGGTGGCCAGAACAGTTCAGTTCAGGCCCCGTGTATGCCCTTGAGCTAAATTAATCAGGTGTGTGGCGATAATTGCCGGAACCGCGGTCCGCACTCGGCAAACCAGCAAAACCCTGCAACCCTCAGCCTTACCGACAGCACGCACCAGAGCGGCCGCCACTTAAATTTCTGCCCGTCTTCTCACCGGGCCCGCCTGCTTCGCAGAGCGGTATTGATGGACGGCGGCAGAGTGCCAGCCGTCACATCCGCATCAGTTTGCCGTGCGCACTGCCCGCATAAAGGCACGAATCCTGTCGTGATCCTTGATGCCCTTGCTCTTTTCAACGCCGCCACTGACATCCACGGCGTAAGGCTGCACCCGGGCGATGGCGTCTGCGACGTTGTCGGGTGTCAGGCCACCGGCCAGGATAATCGGCTTGTGCAAACCCTGAGGTATCAAAGACCAGTCAAATGCCTGACCAGTTCCACCCGGTACACCTTCAACATAGGCATCGAGCAAAATACCGCTGGCCCCTGCATAGGCCTTGCAGGCACCGGCGATATCATCACCGGCCTTGACCCGCAACGCCTTGATGTAAGGGCGGTGATAGCCTTCGCACTGCTCCGGGGTTTCATCTCCATGAAACTGCAGCAGATCCAGCGGCACGGCATCCAGGGTTTCGTTCAGCTCACAGGCGCTGGCATTGACGAACAACCCCACCGAAGTCACGAAAGGCGGCAAGGCGGCAATAATGGCCCGCGCCTGCGCGGCCGTGACTGACCGCGGGCTCTTGGCGTAGAACACGAAGCCTATGGCGTCAGCCCCGGCCTCGACCGCAGCCAGTGCATCTTCTATGCGGGTAATACCGCAGATCTTGCTGCGAACAACGGACATCTCGATAACACCCCGAACGCGAAAGCCCCGGATGGTAACAAATGCTTATCCGGGCGTCAGCCGTCCAGGCCGCTAAAACCGGTCAAGAAATGTGGACCAATGTAACGTTCCGGCAACTGGAACTCGTCGCGGTATTCAACTTGCACCAGATACAAGCCGTAGGGATGGGCCGTCACACCGCCCGAGCGCCGCTCGCGGCTCTCCAGCACTTCCTTGATCCACTCCACCGGCCGCTCGCCCGTACCGATAGTCATCAGCACCCCGGCGATATTGCGCACCATATGGTGCAGAAAGGCACTGGCACGAATATCCAGCACAATCATGTTGCCGTGACGGCTCACGCGCAGATGGTGCATTTCCTTGATCGGGGATTTGGCCTGGCACTGTCCGGCGCGAAAGGCACTGAAATCATGCACGCCCAACAGGTGTCGAGCTGCCTCGGCCATACGCTCGACATCCAGCGGGCGGTGGTTCCAGGTGATTTCCTGATTCAGATGGGCAGGCCGGATCTGATCGTTGTAGATCACATAGCGGTAGCGCCGGGCGATGGCCTTGAAGCGGGCATGGAAGTGCGCGGGCATGACCTGGGCCCAGGTGACGCTGATGTCATGGGGCAAATTGATATTGGCGCCCATGACCCAGGCTTTCAGGGAGCGCTCGGCCCGGGTGTCAAAATGCACCACCTGCCCGCAGGCATGCACACCGGCATCCGTACGCCCGGCGCACATCAGGGAGACCGGTGAGGCGGCCACTTTGGACAGGGCGTTTTCCAGGGTTTCCTGGACGGTCAGCACACCATTGGCCTGGCGCTGCCAGCCGCTGTAGCGCGAACCTTTGTATTCCACCCCAAGGGCGATTCGGTAAAAACCTTCCGCGGCCATTTCAGCGGCCGGGTTATCTATATTTGCCAAGGACTTGCAGCCTGCTCATAAACGCAAAGGCGGCCATTATAGGGCGCACCCGGCAAGACGCCATGAAACATTTCACCGGAACGTCAGACAAACCAGGCTTCGTAGCAGCTGCCGAAGGACATTTCAACTGTGGGAGCGAGCCTGCTCGCGAAGGTCGTTCGCGAGCAGGCCCGCTCCCACAGGGAGGGTTGACCGGCAACAGAGTATCTAAAGGAGTTTCACTCAGGTCAGGCGTGCCATCATTTCCAGCGCTTCGGCCTGCTGCTGTGGATTACCCTCCTCCATGACCTCGGTCAGAATATCCCGCGCACCTTCGTCGTCACCCATATCGATATAGGCCTGGGCCAGATCGAGTTTGGTGGCCGTTTCATCGGCGCCCGAGAGGAAGTCGAATTCCGGTTCATCATCGGCAAAGGGCTGTTCCAGCGATGATTGCTCAAGGCTTTGCGACAGGCGATGCAACTCGGCATTGACCTTGTCGAGCTCAAGGGCAAAGCTGTCCGCCGCCACAGCGGGTGGAGCGCTTTCTTCAGCCAGGGACAGGTCAAAGTCCGCCGGCAGGTCCAGATCAAAGTCCGACGCCCCTTCGTGAGCCGCCTGAACCTGAGCCTGCTGTTCAAGCACCGCTTCGAAACTGTCTGCCGCCGGCTTGTCGAGCCCTGCAGGTTCTGGCGTCACCACCGCAGGGGAAGCCGCTTCCAGTTCATCAAGGCTCAGATCAAAATCGTGATCGAACGCTGCAGGTGCAGGTGCAGCAGGCTCCGGCTGCGGTTCGACCTCGCGATCGTCGCGCATCATGTCCTGGACAAATTGCGCTTGCAGCTGGGTGGCCACCGCTGCGGTAGCAATGCCGGCCGCTGCCGCCACCGCCATGCCAGGATAACGATTTTTGAGCTGCTCGACCTGGGCGTGATTCTTGCCATTGGCTACCAGTTGGCGCTCTTGAGCGATAAAAGCGTCACGATCACCCAGTTCGGCGTAAACCCGCATCAACTCAAGACGCAAATCACTGCGTTGGGGCTCCCGATCGATCGCAGCCTTTAGCAATACAACGGCCTCGCTCAACTGACGCTGCTCAATCAACCGCTCGGCCTGATCCAGCACATCAGCCGCAGGCTTGGCCAGGGTAACCGGCGCGACCACCGGAGCTACTGCCTCCACGACCGGTGCAGGTGCAGGTGCAGGTGCAGGTGCAGGTGCAGGTGCAGGTGCAGGTGCAGGTGCAGGTGCAGGTGCAGGTGCAAGATCGATACTGCGCGACGGCGTTTCAAGCCCCTCAAAACTGCTTTGCGGCAGATCCAGATCGGCTGCAAACCCGGACTCATTTTCAAGATCCCGAGCCATTCGCGCATGTTTTTGCGCTTCTTGCAGCGCCTTGCGCCGACGCACGAGCAACAACAGCAAGAGCAGTAACAAGACCGCCCCGCCACCGACAAGCCCCAGTAATAGCGGGCTGTTCAGCAGGTCCTGAATGTTTCGCTCATGGCCTTGCGTCGCCCCGGTGTCTTCAGGACTTGGTGCCACTGCAGTGGCCGGTGCACCTTCGATTGCTGGCGCAATATCGGCTTCAGGCGCATCAGCGGCCTGCACGCCGGCCAACGCAACTGCCGGGTCGACAGGCGCACCTTTGCCGGCCTCCAGCCTGGCCAGTTGATCGTTCTTCAATTCAATCAAACGCTGCAGCTTGTCCAACTGGCTTTGCAGGTCTTTCATCCGGTCTTGCAGCTCGGCATTTTCACGACGGCTGCTGTCCAGACCTTCCTGAGTCATCGCCAGCTGGTCAGCCAGTTTTTTCGCATCCCCGGCAGCACCCTTGCCTGCCTGAGCGGAAACCAGACTCAAGGCATCCTGATGCACAGCCTTGGCGGCAGGCGCCGGCACAGGCTTGCGACCGGTTGCATCGAGTTGCTGGGCCAACGGTACGGTGCGACGGCCACTGCGCCAGTCGGCATTTTGCGACGCCACTTCGTTGATGGCCCTGGCCTGGGGCAATTGCACACTTTGCGAGGCATCTGGCAGGCGCAGTACCTGGCCGGTTTTAAGCCGGTTGATATTGCCGTTGATAAACGCATCAGGGTTCAGGGCCTGAATTGCCAGCATGGTCTGCTGCACCGAGCCGCCGTTGCGCGCCTTGGCGGCGATCTCCCACAGTGTGTCACGGGACGTGGTGGTGTACTGCACGGGCGCAGCAGGCGCAGACGTTGCTGCCGCCGACGCGGCCTGCGGCGAGAACCGGGCGGGATCGAGCAACACGCTGTAGTCGCGCATCAAGCGGCCGTTGGGCCACATCACCTGCACCAGGAAGTTCACAAAAGGTTCGGACAGCGGCTGGCTGGAGGTGACGCGCAATACGCTCTTGCCATCGGCGTTGATGATCGGGGTAAAGCGCAAATCATCCAGAAACGCCGGGCGCGGAACTCCGGCCTTGCTGAACTCCTGCTCGGGGGCAAGGCTTGGCACCACTTGCGCAGCAGTCAGGTCCTTGACATCGAGCAGCTCGATTTCTGCCAGCAGCGGCTGGTTCTGCGCCGACTTGAGCGTCAGCTCCCCAAGCTCAAGCGCCTGCGCCATACCGGATGACAGCGCCGAAGCGGCAGCGATTGCCAACACCAATTTGCGAACCTGAACCATAGCCTCTTCCTTATTGGTACAGGCCTCGTCCCACGAGACCTGTATAGCAGCCAAGTATCTTTTACAGTTGGTCTTTTATCAACAACTCAGCCAACTGCACGGCGTTCAATGCGCCACCCTTGCGTACGTTATCTGACGTCAGCCACAGATTAAGTTCAGATGTGTCGTCCACACCGTGACGCACTCGACCGACATACACCACATCCTGACCTACGGCATCGCCAACAGCAGTCGGGTAGTCACCGGCTTCCACCAGCTCGATACCCTCACCTGCCTCGAGGGCGGCATTGACTTCAACCAGATCCACCGGCCCGGCCAGTTGCAGGGACACGCTGAAGCTGTCACCAAAAAATACCGGCACTTGCACACTGCTGGCCGATACCTTCAGCGTAGGCATAGCCAGAACTTCGCGCAGCTCATTGACCAAACGTTTTTCCAGCGGCACATGGCCCTGTGCGTCCGGCGTGCCGACCTGGGCCAGGACGTTGAAGGCCATCTGACGATCAAAGAAGCTGGTTTCCAGCGGATGCAGGTTCAGCAGCGCGGTGGTTTGACGAGCCAGCTCCGAGACCGCTTCGCGCCCTTGCGCGGAAACTGCCATGCAGGCCGTCACATTGACCCGCTGAATTTCCAGCACCTTGAGCAAAGGCGCCAGGACCACGGCCAGAGCGGTGGCCGAAGGGCTCGGGCTGCTGACTTGCAGTGGTTTTTTCAAGGTTGCCAGCACCTGCGCATTAGCCTCAGGCACCACCTGCGGTGCCTGCGCAGAAGGCAGCGCGCCGGACAGGTCGACCACCATGCTGCCGGCTGCACTGGCCTTGGCAGCAAAACTCAAGGTCACGGCAGGGCCTGCGGCAAAGAATGCCAGCTGTACGCTGCTGAAATCGAACGTGTCGACATCGCGCACCCTGACGTTTTTACCGCGAAAAGGCACCGAATGCCCGTCAGATTCACTGCTGGCCAGCAAGTGCAACTTGCCAACCGGAAAATCACGCTCTTCGAGCATTTGTACGATGGTTTCGCCGACAGTGCCGGTGGCGCCAACGACGGCGATATCAAAGGACTGGTTCATGTATCTACCTCAGGCGAAACGTGGGGAGCGGCACTGTACCGGGCACAACCCCGACAGGCAACGCGCCCGGCCGATTTGATGGATGATGACAATTCGTAGCAGCTGATCATCCAATAAAAAGCCCGCGCCTCTTGCGAGACGCGGGCTTGAACCTGCCGGTGGCGAATTAACGCTCCAGCAAAATCCGCAGCATGCGGCGCAGCGGTTCTGCCGCGCCCCACAGCAACTGGTCGCCCACGGTAAAGGCACCGAGGAACTGCGAACCCATGTTCAGCTTGCGCAGACGGCCAACCGGTACATTCAGGGTGCCGGTAACCTTGGTCGGGCTCAGTTCCTGGATGCTGGCTTCACGCTGGTTTGGCACCAGCTTGACCCAGGGGTTGTGCTGGCTGATCAAACCTTCTATATCGGCGATAGGCACATCTTTGTTCAGCTTGATGGTCAAGGCCTGGCTGTGGCAACGCATCGCACCGATACGTACGCAGATACCGTCCACCGGAACCGGGTTCTTGAAGCGACCCAGGATCTTGTTGGTTTCTGCCTGCGCCTTCCACTCTTCACGGCTTTGACCGTTCGGCAGCTCTTTGTCGATCCACGGGATCAGGCTGCCGGCCAATGGCACACCGAAGTTTTCGGTCGGGTAGGCATCGCTGCGCATGGCCTCGGCCACACGACGGTCGATATCGAGGATGGCGCTGGCCGGGTCGGCCAGTTGATCGGCGACCGCCGCATGGGTGGTGCCCATCTGCTTGATCAGCTCGCGCATGTTCTGCGCACCGGCGCCCGAGGCCGCCTGGTAGGTCATGGCGCTCATCCACTCCACCAGACCGGCTTCGAACAGACCGCCCAGACCCATCAGCATCAGGCTGACAGTGCAGTTGCCGCCGATATAGTTTTTGGTGCCGGCATCCAGCTGCTGGTCGATGACCTTGCGGTTGACCGGGTCCAGAATAATGACCGCATCATCCTGCATGCGCAGGGTCGACGCTGCATCGATCCAGTAACCTTGCCAGCCCGCCTCACGCAGCTTGGGGAACACCTCGCTGGTGTAGTCGCCGCCCTGGCAGGTCAGGATTACATCGAGGGTTTTCAGCTCTTCAATGTTGTAAGCATCCTTGAGCGGGGCAATATCCTTGCCCACGGACGGACCTTGTCCACCGACATTGGAAGTGGTGAAAAACACCGGCTCGATCAGATCGAAATCCTGCTCTTCCAGCATCCGCTGCATGAGCACGGAACCAACCATACCGCGCCAACCGACCAGACCTACACGTTTCATCGCAACTACACCTTTAACAAAAAGTGGGGTCGTTACTTCCACCAACAGGAAGTAACGGGCCCGAGAGATTACAGATTCTGCAGCGCCGCGACTACTGCATTGCCCATTTCCTGTGTTCCGACCCGGGTGCAACCCGTCGACCAGATATCACCGGTACGCAAACCCTGGTCCAGAACCAGGCTTACGGCCTGCTCGATGGCATCGGCAGCAGCGGTCTGGTTGAAGCTGTAACGCAGCATCATCGACACCGACAAAATGGTCGCCAGCGGGTTGGCAATGCCCTGCCCCGCGATGTCCGGCGCCGAACCGTGGCAAGGCTCGTACATGCCCTTGTTGTGGGTATCCAGGGATGCCGATGGCAGCATGCCGATAGAGCCGGTGAGCATCGAAGCCTGGTCGGACAGGATGTCACCGAACATGTTTTCGGTGACGATCACGTCAAATTGCTTGGGTGCGCGCACCAGTTGCATGGCCGCGTTGTCGACGTACATATGGCTCAGCTCGACGTCCGGATAGTCCTTGGCCACTTGCTCGACCACTTCACGCCACAGCTGGCTGGACGCCAGCACGTTGGCCTTGTCCACCGAGCAGAGCTTTTTGCCACGCACGCGGGCCATGTCGAAACCGACGCGGGCAATGCGGCGGATTTCGCTTTCGCTGTACGGCAGGGTGTCATAAGCCTGACGCTCACCGTTTTCCAGCTCGCGGGTGCCACGGGGGGCGCCGAAGTAGATACCACCGGTCAATTCGCGAACGATGAGGATATCCAGCCCAGAAACGATTTCCGGCTTGAGGCTCGATGCATCAGCCAGTTGCGGGTACAGGATTGCCGGGCGCAGGTTGCCGAACAGGCCCAGTTGCGCACGGATTTTCAGCAGGCCGCGCTCGGGGCGAATGTCGCGCTCGATCTTGTCCCATTTCGGGCCACCCACGGCGCCCAGCAAGACAGCGTCGGCCGCACGGGCGCGCTCAAGGGTCTCGTCGGCCAACGGTACGCCATGCTGGTCGATGGCTGCGCCGCCGATCAGGTCGTGGGTCAGCTCCAGGCCCAGGTTGAACTTGTCACTGGCCAGCTCCAGCACCTTGACCGCTTCGGCCATGATTTCCGGACCAATACCGTCGCCAGGGAGAATCAGAATCTGCTTGCTCATGGGTTCCTCTTTCTTGTCTGTTGATGCCCCCGCAGGCGCACCCGGAAATATTCAGGTTACTTCTCGGCCCACAGCACCAGCACATCGGTGCTGAACGAACCATCGGCTTCAATTTCAAAATAATCGCGTACTTCGGCGCCCATCGACTGCTGCAACTGGCGGATGGCCGCGCTCATGACCTGTGGCGTACGCATGCGCTCGATCCAGGAGCTGAACTCTAAACGCAAACGCTGACGCTGTGTGCTGCGCACGTGCAAACCGGCTTCGCTGACCTGACGCAGCCATTCGGCGCTCGAATAGTCGCGCACATGGCTGGTGTCGCGCAGCACTTCGACACTTTGCAGGTAGGTGTCGAATAACGGGCTGCCGGGTGAGATCACATCGATAAATGCCGCTACGCCACCCGGCTTGAGCACCCGGCGCACTTCGCGCAGGGCCACGCCCAGATCGCTCCAGTGATGGGCCGAGTAACGGCTGAGCACATAGTCGAATTCGCCATCGGCAAACGGCAAACGCTCTGCCGCGCCGCAAACGGTGCTGATATTGCCCAGCCCGCGATCGCTGGCGGCAGCACTGACCACATCCAGCATTTGTTGCGACAGGTCGTATGCCACCACGTCCTTGACCAGTGCAGCCACATGAAAGCTTACATGGCCCGCGCCACACCCCAGGTCCAGCACCCGCGCCTGCTGTTTGTCAGCCAGCTCGGCCTTGAGCAGGCCGAACTCGGTGCCTTGCGCATGCACGGCGCTGCTCAGATAGGCCGCAGCCTGTTCACCGAACTGCTTTTGTACGACCTGGGTGTGCTGGGCGGTACCGGTCATTAAAACTTCCTTTTAGCGTCAAGACTTGGGTTGTCCACACTGCCGTCATCGCGGGCAAGCCCGCTCCCACATTTGAAATGCATTCCCCTGTGGGAGCCGGGCTTGCCCGCGATGAGGCCATTCAAGCGTCGCGAAACAACCACGGCTGGCTCGCACGGTGCTTGCTTTCAAACGCGGCAATTGCATCGCCGTCCTGCAAGGTCAGGCCGATATCGTCCAGGCCGTTAAGCAGGCAATGCTTGCGAAACGCATCAATTTCAAAGCCCAGCACCTTGCCGTCCGGGCGGGTCACGGTTTGCGCCTCGAGGTCGATCTTGAGCTGGTAACCCGGCTCGGCTTCAACCTGGGCAAACAGCTCATCGACTTCGGCGTCGCTCAGGATGATCGGCAACAAACCGTTCTTGAAGCTGTTATTGAAGAAGATATCGGCGTAGCTCGGCGCGATGATGCTGCGAAAACCGTACTCTTCCAGCGCCCACGGCGCGTGCTCACGGCTGGAGCCGCAACCGAAGTTTTCCCGGGCCAGCAACACACTGGCGCCCTGGTAACGCTCGGCGTTAAGCACAAAATCCTTGTTCAACGGGCGTTTGGAGTTGTCCTGGTAGGGCTGACCCACATCCAGATAACGCCACTCGTCAAACAGGTTAGGGCCAAAGCCGGTACGCTTGATCGACTTCAGGAATTGCTTGGGAATGATCTGGTCGGTATCGACGTTGGCACGATCCAAAGGCGCGACCAAACCGGTGTGCTGAGTAAAAGCCTTCATGCTGCGCTCCCCTGGATCAATTCACGGACATCAATAAAACGACCATTCACGGCGGCGGCAGCGGCCATGGCCGGGCTGACCAGGTGAGTACGGCCACCGGCGCCCTGACGGCCTTCAAAGTTGCGGTTGGAGGTCGAGGCACAATGCTCGCCCGACTCAAGGCGGTCCGGATTCATCGCCAGGCACATCGAACAACCCGGCTCACGCCATTCAAAACCGGCCTCGATAAAGATCTTGTCCAGACCTTCAGCCTCGGCCTGGGCTTTAACCAGACCTGAGCCCGGCACCACAATCGCCTGTTTGATGGTGGACGCCACCTTGCGCCCCTTGGCAATCACTGCCGCAGCACGCAAGTCTTCGATCCGCGAATTGGTGCACGAGCCGATAAATACGCGATCGAGCTGGATATCGGTGATCGCCTGGTTGGCGGTCAGGCCCATGTACTTCAATGCACGTTCGATCGAGCCACGCTTGACCAGGTCGGCTTCCTGTGCCGGATCCGGCACGTTCTGATCAACCGCAAGGACCATCTCGGGCGAAGTGCCCCAGCTGACTTGCGGCTTGATCTGCGTAGCATCCAGTTCAACCACGGTGTCGAACTGCGCATCGCTGTCGGACACCAGGTCTTTCCAGGCTTCGACCGCCAGGTCCCATTCAGCGCCTTTAGGCGAAAACGGACGGCCCTTTACATAGTCGACAGTTTTCTGATCGGCGGCCACCAGGCCTACACGGGCACCGGCTTCGATGGACATGTTGCAGATGGTCATGCGGCCTTCAACCGACAGGTCGCGAATCGCGCTGCCGGCGAATTCGATGGCATGACCATTGCCGCCCGCGGTGCCGATCTTGCCAATCACGGCCAGTACTATGTCCTTGGCGGTTACGCCGAACGGCAATTGCCCTTCGACCGACACCAGCATGTTCTTCATTTTTTTGGCGACAAGGCACTGGGTGGCGAGCACATGCTCGACCTCGGAAGTGCCGATACCGTGGGCCAATGCACCGAAGGCGCCGTGAGTCGAGGTGTGCGAGTCACCGCAGACCACGGTCATGCCCGGCAAGGTGGCGCCCTGCTCCGGGCCGATCACATGGACGATGCCCTGACGCACGTCGTTCATCTTGAATTCGGTAATGCCGTATTCGTCACAGTTGTCATCCAGGGTTTGCACCTGCAGACGGGAAACCTGATCGGCAATCGCTTCGATCCCGCCTTTACGCTCTGGCGTGGTCGGTACGTTGTGGTCCGGGGTGGCGATGTTGGCATCGATGCGCCAAGGCTTGCGCCCGGCCAGTCGCAGGCCTTCAAAGGCTTGCGGCGAGGTCACTTCGTGAATGATGTGACGGTCGATGTAGATCAGCGCCGAGCCATCGTCACGCTGCTTGACCAAATGCGAATCCCAGAGCTTGTCGTAGAGCGTTTTGCCGGCCATCAGACGGTTTCCTCATCAGCTACTTTTCTGTGCCAATAACCACTTGGCTTGTGAGGTCGATCCTATGGGGTTACAGTGAATAACTCAAATTCATAATTTTTATGCTTTGGATAACCAACAGGAATTCGAATAGATGGATCTCGTGAATCTCAATGCGTTTATTGCAATTGCTGAAACCGGCAGTTTTTCCGGGGCCGCCGAACGGCTGTTCCTGACCCAGCCAGCCATCAGCAAACGCATTGCCAGCATCGAGCAGCAACTCAAGCTCAGGCTGTTCGACCGGCTGGGCCGTGAGGTCAGCCTCACCGAAGCCGGCCGGGCCTTGCTGCCGCGCGCTTACCAGATCCTCAACGTACTGGATGACACGCGCCGGGCACTCAACAACCTCAATGGCGAAGTCAGCGGGCGCCTGACCCTGGCTACCAGCCATCATATCGGTCTGCACCGCCTGCCACCTTTACTGCGCGAGTTCACCCGCACTTACCCCAAGGTCGCGCTGGATATTCAGTTTCTCGATTCCGAAGTGGCCTACGACGAGATTCTGCATGGCCGCGCAGAACTGGCTGTGATCACCCTCGCGCCGGAGCCTCATTCACTGATTCGTGCCGTGCCGGTCTGGGATGACCCGCTGGATTTCGTGGTGGCCCCAGAGCACCGCCTGACCCGGCAAAAAGCCGTAAGCATGGCCGATATTGCACGCCATCCAGCGGTGTTTCCCGGCGGCAATACCTTTACCCATCATATTGTCCATCGCCTGTTTGAAGCCCAGGGCCTGACGCCCAACATCGCCATGAGCACCAATTACCTGGAGACCATCAAGATGATGGTGTCCATCGGCCTGGCCTGGAGCGTGTTGCCGCGCACCATGCTGGATGAACAGGTGGCATCGATTGCCCTGCCCGGCATCCAGCTGACCCGCCAGCTGGGGTATATCCTGCATACCGAACGCACCTTGTCCAATGCCGCCCATGCCTTTATGACCCTGCTCGATGCCCAGGTAGATGCCCTGCCCGCACAAACGGACGACGCCCAAACCGTACACCGGTGAAATAATCCCGCGCATTTGGCCCGATAAAACAATAAGGACCCGCCATGCAAACTCCTGAAATTTTCATCCTCAGCGCCCGGCGCACGGCCATCGGCACCTTTGGCGGCTCGCTCAAGGACGTGCCCCTGGCCGAGCTGGCCAGCACTGCGGTCAAGGCCGCGTTGCACAGCAGCCAGGTCGACCCCGGGCGCATCGGTCATGTGGTGGTGGGCAACGTGATTCCCACCGAGCCCCAGGATGCCTATCTGGCGCGGGTTGCGGCGATCAATGCCGGGATCCCCAAGGAAACCCCGGCCTACAACGTCAACCGCCTGTGCGGTTCGGGCTTG
>NZ_WIWL01000223.1:0-20796 GCF_009600105.1 Pseudomonas sp. FSL R10-0056 | reverse complement strand
GGGCCTGGCCGTCAGCCTCCAGGGCGCGGGCATGCACGGTACGGGTGCGCACTTGCAGGTCGACGGGCAGCTCGCCCAGGATCGATGTGCTTGGATGATTCAGGGCGGCGACTGCGGCCTTGGGATCATTGCGGTTCATCGCCAGTTCGGCTGCCAGGGTGTTGGCAAAAACCTGTTGTGCGGGCTTGAGCTGGTCCAGCGGGACCATGGCCAGGATCTGCGCGGCGCGGGCGTTGTTTTGCTGGCGCAGGGCAAGGTCGGCTGCCGACAGGCGCAACAGGGCGGCTTTTTCCGGATTGGTGCTCTCGGTGGCCTGCTGGAGCAATTGCTCAAGGCTGGCATCCGGGGTCCGTGGAAGTTCGCCAAGGCTGGACGAGGGCGAGCTGGCGCAAGCCGCCAGCAGGGCAGCAAGGCAGAGGGCAGTGAACAGCCGCAGGCAAGCGATCATGTAGTGTTCCTGATACTCGATCAAATGAGTTGGGAAGTGTACCCAAGCACTGGCCGGGGCGCGATGTTAGAGGCAATAAAGCCTGAATTTAGATGCGTTATGTACGTTGTGGCATTAAAAGTTTACCCGGTTGGCGTTTTGCGGCCTGCAGGGTGGGTGCGTTCATGAGGGCTCTACGCGCTACAATGGCGCCTTTAACTCTTATGAGGTGTGCGTTTTGACTGCTCCAGGTGATTTGAATTCCGTTCTTGGCTCACTTTATGTGGTGGCCACGCCCATCGGTAACCTGGACGACATCAGTGCGCGTGCGCTCAAGGTATTGCGTGATGTATCGCTGATTGCGGCCGAAGACACGCGCCACTCCCTGCGCTTGATGCAGCATTTTGGTATCTCCACGCCGCTGGGTGCCTGTCACGAGCATAACGAGCGTGATGAAGGCAGTCGGTTTATCCAGCGTTTGCTGGCGGGTGAAGATGTGGCATTGATCTCGGATGCCGGTACCCCGCTGATCTCCGACCCCGGTTATCACCTCGTGCGTCAGGCGCGTGCTGCCGGGATCAAGGTCGTGCCCGTGCCGGGAGCCTGCGCCTTGATCGCCGCCTTGTCGGCTGCGGGGCTGCCTTCTGATCGCTTTATCTTTGAGGGGTTCCTGCCGGCCAAGGCGGTTGGGCGTCGTTCGCGGCTGCAATTACTTAAGGAAGAGCCGCGCACACTGATTTTTTACGAGGCCCCGCACCGTATTCTTGAGTGCCTGCAAGATCTTGAATTGGTATTCGGGCCCGAGCGCCCGGCATTGCTGGCGCGTGAGCTGACTAAAACATTCGAGACGCTCAAAGGTTTGCCCCTGTCCGAGCTGCGCGCTTTTGTTGAAAGCGACAGTAACCAGCAGCGCGGCGAGTGTGTGGTTCTGGTTGCCGGCTGGACTGCGCCAGAAACGGAAGACGCGGTCAGCAGTGAGGCAATGCGTATTCTCGACTTGCTGCTTAAAGAAATGCCGCTCAAGCGTGCTGCTGCACTTGCAGCTGAAATAACGGGTGAGCGCAAAAACGTGTTGTACCAAGTTGCACTTGAAAAGCAGAAAAGTGAGTAACAATTGATATCGGGTGATGGCACTTTGATATTTCTTTGTGTTCTAGCCCGTGGCTAAAGGCCGCAAGTCAGGCAAATCAACCTGCCTTGCGGCTTTTAACGCTTGTTCTATACGCTCTGTACAGTTAATCTTCGCGCCGGAGAGTCGATTGGACAGTCGCTGCCCTCTATGAAAATTAGGGGGGGGAGGAAAGTCCGGGCTCCATAGGGCGAAGTGCCAGGTAATGCCTGGGAGGCGTGAGCCTACGGAAAGTGCCACAGAAAATAACCGCCTAAGCGCTTCGGCGCCGGTAAGGGTGAAAAGGTGCGGTAAGAGCGCACCGCACGACTGGCAACAGTTCGTGGCTAGGTAAACCCCACTTGGAGCAAGACCAAATAGGGTCCCAAGGCGTGGCCCGCGCTGGGACCGGGTAGGTTGCTAAAGATGTCCAGTGATGGCCATCGTAGACGAATGACTGTTCACGACAGAACCCGGCTTACAGATCGACTCTCCACCTTTTTTTCTTCTGTCTGCGCTGCAGGCAGATTGCTATATTCGCAATTGCCTTATCCCCCCTGCAATTCATCGCAAGATTATTTCCCGACGTAATGCCGAAAAGTTCTTACTCTTAACAAACTACTTTAAGTTTGAAGTCCAGAGCTTTGAATTTGCAGCACGTCGCGGGTCAAAAAATCTCTCCGCTTACTGCTCCACGTCTATTTCCCCTCCTAAATCTCCGTTATGTAAGGGTTTTCCTGTAGGCCGCTCCTTGACGGTGGTGTGGGCGCATTCCTATAGTGTGCATAAGTGGTGAAAAGTGGCGTGAAGTGGGTTTTTTAGACGTAAAACGCTAATATTTGGAGATGCGGCCAGTGTTTCGCGGAGCCAACGCAATCAGTCTCGATGCCAAGGGCCGTCTCGCAATGCCGAGCCGGTACCGTGACGAGTTGAATTTGCGCAGTTCCGGGCAACTGATCGTGACCATTGATGCCGTTGATCCCTGCTTGTGTGTGTACCCCCTCGATGAGTGGGAGTTGATTGAAACCAAGCTTCGGGCGTTGCCTTCGCTGCGTGAAGAAAACCGCCGCTTGCAACGTCTGTTGATTGGTAACGCCGTCGACCTTGAGCTCGATGGCAGTGGTCGTTTTCTGGTACCGCCCCGCTTGCGTGAATATGCCCGACTGGACAAGCGCGCAATGCTGGTGGGCCAGCTGAACAAGTTTCAACTGTGGGACGAGGATGCTTGGGAGGCGGTTTCTGCCGCTGACCTTGCAGCCATTCAACAACCGGGCGCGATGCCTGACGAACTGCGTGATTTAATTCTGTGACTATAGATAGCGGCTTCAACCACATCACCGTACTGCTCGACGAAGCCGTAGAGGCTCTCGCCGTACGCCCTGATGGATGCTATCTGGATGGCACCTTCGGTCGCGGCGGACATAGCCGCCTGATACTCCAGAAGCTGGGCCCTGAGGGGCGTCTGCTCGGGTTCGATAAAGATCCACAAGCGATTGCCACCGGGCAAGCGCTGGCGGCCGAAGACGGCCGCTTTGTCATTGTGCAGCGCAGTTTTGCGGAAATGGGATCCGAAATTGCCGAGCGCGGTCTGGCTGGCAAGGTCGACGGCGTGTTGCTTGATCTGGGTGTCTCTTCGCCACAGCTTGACGACCCGGAGCGCGGCTTCAGCTTTATGAATGACGGCCCGCTGGACATGCGTATGGACCCTGATCGCGGTATCAGCGCGGCCGAGTTCGTCAACACTGCCTCCCAGGAGGAAATCGCCCGCGTATTCAAGGAATACGGCGAAGAGCGGTTTTCCGGTCGCATGGCCCGTGCGGTTGTCGAACGTCGCGATATCAAGCCGTTCGAGCGTACAGGCGACCTGGCCGAAGTGCTGAAAGTGGCCAACCCGGCCTGGGAGAAGGGCAAGCACCCGGCGACCCGCACTTTCCAGGGCCTGCGCATTCATGTGAACAACGAACTGGGTGACCTTGAGGCTGGCCTTGAAGCTGCCCTTGAGTCCCTGGCTATCGGCGGCCGCCTGGTCGTTATCAGCTTCCACTCGCTGGAAGACCGCATCGTCAAACTGTTTATGCGCAAACTGGTCAAGGGCGAGCCCGACAACCTGCCGCGCGGCTTGCCCGTGCAGCACGTTGCCTTCGAACCGAAGATCAAGATTCATGGCAAGGCACAGACCGCGTCCGATGCCGAACTCAAAGCCAATCCGCGCTCGCGCAGCGCTGTCATGCGCGTCGCGGAGAAGCTTCGTTGAACAAGCTCTTCGCCAAACCACTTCCCGGCGGAAGTTTTTTCATGCTGCTGTTGTTTATTGGCGTGCTGGTTTCGGCTGTGGGCGTTTCGTATAGCGCCCACTGGAACCGCCAGTTGCTCAACACCCTGTACGGGGAGCTGAGCGTACGGGACAAGGCGCAGGCCGAATGGGGCCGCCTGATTCTCGAGCAGAGCACCTGGACTGCCCATAGCCGCATCGAAACCCTGGCCAGCGAACAACTGAAGATGCGCATTCCTGGCGCAGCAGAAGTTCGAATGGTGGCGCCATGATCAAACTCGAAGGCGCGCTCTATCCGTGGCGTTTTCGTGTGGTGCTGGCATTGCTGGCACTGCTGGTAGGTGCAATCGCGTGCCAGATCGTTTATCTGCAAGTTATCGACCATGACTTCCTCAAGGGCCAGGGCGATGCTCGCAGCTTGCGGCATATCCCTATCCCTGCACACCGTGGCCTGATTACCGACCGCAATGGCGAGCCTTTGGCCGTGAGCACGCCGGTGACCACCCTGTGGGCCAATGCCAAGGAAATGCAGGTTGCCAAAGACCGTTGGCCAGCCCTGGCACACGCGCTTGGGCAAGACCCCAAGGTGCTGACCGCACGCCTGGAACAGCAAGCCAACAAAGAATTTATCTATCTGGTGCGGGGCCTGACTCCCGAGCAGGGCCAGGTGGTGCTCGACCTCAAGGTGCCGGGTGTTTATGGCATTGAAGAGTTCCGTCGTTTCTACCCTGCGGGTGAGGTGACGGCGCATATGGTCGGCTTTACCGATATCGACGATAAAGGACGCGAAGGCGTCGAACTGGCCTATGACGAATGGCTGGCCGGGGTGCCGGGCAAGCGGCAAGTGATCAAGGACCGGCGCGGGCGTCTGATCAAAGACGTGCAAGTGACCAAAAACGCCAAGGCCGGCAAGACCTTGGCGTTGTCGATTGACCTGCGCCTGCAATACCTGGCCAACCGCGAACTGCGCAATGCGCTGGTCGAGAACGGCGCCAAGGCTGGCAGCCTGGTGATCATGGATGTGAAGACCGGCGAGATTCTGGCCATGGTCAACCAACCCACCTACAACCCGAATAACCGTCGCAACCTGCAACCGGCGATGATGCGTAACCGCGCCATGATCGACGTGTTCGAGCCGGGCTCGACGGTCAAACCGATCTCCATGAGTGCCGCCCTGGAAACCGGGCGCTGGAAACCCACCGACAAGGTTGAGGTGTACCCGGGCACCTTGCAGCTGGGCAAATACACCATTCGTGACGTATCGCGCACTGAAGGTCCGGTCCTCGACCTGACCGGCATCCTGATCAACTCCAGTAACGTGGGGATGAGCAAGGTGGCCTTCGATATCGGCGGTGAAGCGATCTTCCGCCAGATGGCCAAGATGGGGCTGGGCCAGGACACCGGTCTGGGCTTCCCGGGCGAGCGTGTGGGAAACCTGCCCAACTACCGTGAATGGCGCAAGGCGGAAACCGCGACCCTGTCTTACGGCTACGGCGTGTCCGTGACCGCGATCCAGCTGGTGCATGCCTTCTCGGCCCTGGCCAACAACGGCAAGCTCGCTCCGCTGACCCTGCTCAAGACAGACAAGGACAAACCTGTTCAGGCCGCTCAGGTCATGCCGGAGCAAGTCGCCAAGACGCTGCAGGGCATGCTCCAGGAAGTAATCGAAAACCCGCGTGGTGTATGGCGTGCCAAGGTTCCGGCGTATCACGTCGGCGGCAAGTCGGGTACGGCGCGTAAAACCACGGGTGGTGGCGTAAAAGGCTACGCAGTGAACTCCTACCGTTCCCTGTTTGCCGGCTTTGGTCCCATGAGCGACCCGCGTTACGCGATCGTCGTGGTGATCGATGAGCCGAGCAAGGCGGGCTACTTCGGTGGTCTGGTTTCGGCACCGGTATTCAGCAAAGTCATGTCCGGCACGCTGCGTCTGATGAACGTGATCCCGGATAACCTGCCAACGGCAGCGGAGCAACAAGCAGCGGCAGCCGCTGCAGCAGCCAAAGGAGGGCGTGGCTAATGTCCCTGAGCCTGAACAAGATTTTCCCTCACGCCGGTCACGATCTGCTGATCCGTGAACTGACCCTCGACAGCCGCAATGTACGCGCAGGTGATCTGTTCCTTGCGGTGCCTGGCGGCAAGCTCGATGGTCGTGAACATATCGCTGACGCCCTTAAGCGCGGCGCTGCTGCCGTGGCCTATGAAGTGGACGGCGCTGATGTGCTGCCTATCTCTGCCGTGCCGCTGATTCCGGTCAAGGGCCTTGCGGCCCAGCTGTCGGATATCGCCGGGCGTTTTTATGGTGAGCCCAGCCGGCATCTGAATCTGGTAGGTGTCACTGGCACCAACGGCAAAACCAGCGTCACTCAGCTGGTGGCCCAGGCGCTTGACCTGCTGGGTCAGCACTGCGGCATCGTCGGCACCTTGGGCACCGGTTTTTATGGTGCGCTGCAAAGCGGTCGTCACACCACGCCAGACCCGATTGCCGTACAGGCCATGCTCGCCGACCTGAAAAAGGCCGGGGCCAAAGCGGTAGCGATGGAGGTTTCTTCCCATGGCCTGGATCAGGGGCGCGTCAGTGCGTTGGCATTTGACGTCGCCGTGCTGACCAACCTGTCCCGCGACCATCTGGATTACCACGGCACGATGGAGGCTTACGCCGCCGCCAAGGCCAAGTTGTTTGCCTGGCCGGACCTGCGCTGCCGGGTGCTGAACCTGGACGATGAATTTGGCCGCCAACTGGCCGCTGAAAAGCATGAGTCGCGCCTGATCAGCTATAGCCTTGAGGACACAGGGGCCACCCTGTACTGCCGTGATGCCATCTTTGATGATGACGGTGTGCGGGCCACCGTAGTGACGGCACAAGGCGAGCATCTGTTGCGCAGCTCGCTGCTGGGACGCTTCAACCTGAGCAACGTACTGGCTGCCGTTGGCGCCTTGCTTGGGCTGGACTACCCGCTGGACGAAATTCTCAAAGTGCTGCCCAAGCTGGAAGGCCCGGTCGGTCGCATGCAGCGTTTGGGTGGCGGCAACAAGCCGCTGGTGGTGGTTGACTACGCCCACACCCCGGATGCACTGGAAAAAGTACTGCTGGCCCTGCGCCCGCATGCCAAAGGTCAGTTGCTGTGCCTGTTCGGCTGCGGCGGCGACCGTGACCGCGGCAAGCGTCCGTTGATGGCGCAGGTGGTTGAGCGTTTGGCTGATGGTGTTCTGGTCACTGACGACAACCCGCGCACCGAAGCACCGGGGCAAATTTTTGATGATATTCGTGAGGGTTTTGTCGCGCCGCAGGACGTCACTTTTGTCGCCGGTCGCGGTGATGCCATTGCGCAGTTGATCGCCGGTGCCAGCGCCGCTGACGTAATCGTGCTGGCGGGTAAAGGTCATGAGGACTATCAGGAAATCAACGGCGAACGCCATGACTTCTCTGATCTGGTCGAAGCCGAAAAAGCCTTGAACACCTGGGAGGCTGCCCATGCTTAAGCCTCTGTTGCTCAGTGAAGTGGCTGCTGCCCTGCAGGGGCGTGTGGTCGATGTCGACTGCCGTTTCAGCGGGGTCAGCATCGACAGCCGGGCGATCAGCAAGGGTCAGCTGTTTATTGCGCTGACCGGCCCGCGTTTCGATGGCCACGACTACCTCAATGAAGTGGCTGCCAAGGGCGCCGTTGCCGCGCTGGTTGAGCGCGAAGTGCCGGAGTCGGCGCTGCCACAGCTGGTGGTCAAGGACACCCGCGAAGCTTTGGGTCGCCTGGGTGCGCTCAACCGTGCCGGCTACGACAAACCGGTGGCGGCGATTACCGGCTCAAGCGGCAAGACCACGGTCAAAGAAATGCTCGCCTGCATTCTGCGCACCCGTGGCCCGGTGCTGGCGACCAAAGGCAACCTGAACAACGATCTGGGCGTGCCGTTGACGCTGCTGGAACTGACAACTGAGCACACGGCTGCGGTTATTGAGCTGGGCGCTTCACGCCTCGGCGAAATTGCCTACACCGTGGCCATGACCCAGCCCCATGTCGCCGTGCTCAACAATGCCGGTACTGCCCACGTGGGCGAGTTCGGTGGCCCGGATAAAATCGTCGAAGCCAAGGGCGAAATCATCGAAGGGCTGAAGGCTGACGGAATCGCTGTCCTGAATCTGGATGACAAGGCATTCGCCATCTGGAAGAACCGGGCAGCGGGGCGCAAGGTGCTGAGTTTTGCCTTGAACAACCCTCAAGCCGATTTTTATGCCAGCGATCTGAGCCGTGACGCTCGCGGTTGCCCGGGCTTCACCTTGCACAGCCCGCTGGGTAGCGAGCAGGTCCAACTTAACCTGTTGGGCACCCACAACGTGGCCAACGCACAGGCCGCTGCGGCAGCTGCTCACGCCCTCGGCGTGTCGCTGTTTGGTATCAAAACCGGCCTTGAAGCCGTGTTGCCGGTAAAAGGTCGCGCTGTCGCGCAATTGACCGCCGCGGGCCTGCGAATTATTGATGACACTTACAACGCAAACCCCACCTCAATGTGCGCTGCCGTTGATATACTCGCCGCCTTTTCCGGCCGCACCGTCCTGGTGCTCGGAGATATTGGCGAACTGGGTGAGTGGGCGGAGCAAGGACATCGTGAAGTAGGCGCTTATGCCGCCGACAAAGTTTCAGCGCTCTATGCGGTGGGACCCATGATGGCTCATGCCGTCACTGCTTTTGGACACCAGGCTCGTCACTTCGCCAATCAGGCTGACCTGATCAAGGCGCTTCGCGCTGAGCACGAAACAAACACCACTATTTTGATCAAGGGCTCGCGCAGCGCTGCGATGGAAAACGTCGTTGCGGCTTTGTGCGGTTCCAGCGGGGAGAAACATTAATGCTGCTGCTGCTAGCGGAGTATCTGCAACAGTTCCATAAAGGCTTCGCGGTCTTCCAGTACCTGTCCCTGCGCGGGATCCTCGGGGTGCTGACCGCGTTGACCTTGTCGCTGTGCCTGGGGCCGTGGATGATCCGCACCCTGCAAAACCGTCAGATCGGCCAGTCGGTACGTAATGACGGCCCACAATCGCACCTGTCCAAATCGGGCACTCCGACCATGGGCGGCGCGTTGATCCTGTCGGCCATCGCCATCAGCACCCTGTTGTGGGCTGACCTGAGCAACCGTTATGTGTGGGTCGTGCTGATCGTGACCCTGTTGTTCGGCGCCATCGGCTGGGTGGATGACTACCGCAAGGTAATCGAAAAAAACTCCCGTGGCTTGCCAAGCCGCTGGAAGTATTTCTGGCAGTCGGTGTTCGGTCTGGGCGCGGCGATCTTCTTGTACGTGACGGCGCCAAGCGCGGTAGAAACCACGCTGATCCTGCCCATCCTCAAGGACGCCAGCATTCCGCTGGGCATCGGCTTTGTTGTTCTCACCTACTTTGTGATCGTGGGTTCGAGCAATGCGGTCAACCTGACTGACGGCCTCGATGGCCTGGCGATCATGCCCACCGTGATGGTCGGCGGTGCGCTGGGTATCTTCTGCTACCTGTCGGGCAACGTGAAATTTGCCGACTACCTGCTGATCCCTTATGTACCGGGCGCGGGTGAGTTGATTGTGTTCTGCGGCGCATTGATTGGCGCCGGTCTCGGGTTCCTGTGGTTCAACACCTACCCGGCACAAGTCTTTATGGGTGATGTCGGCGCACTGGCGCTGGGCGCAGCCCTGGGCACTATCGCCGTGATCGTGCGCCAGGAAATCGTGTTGTTCATCATGGGCGGTGTGTTCGTGATGGAAACCCTGTCCGTGGTGATCCAGGTAGCGTCCTTCAAGTTGACCGGCAAGCGGGTGTTCCGCATGGCGCCGATTCATCACCACTTTGAACTCAAAGGCTGGCCTGAGCCACGTGTGATCGTCCGCTTCTGGATCATTACCGTGATTCTCGTACTGGTCGGCCTTGCCACACTGAAGCTGAGGTAGAACCTGTGTCTCTGATCGCTTCTGACCACTTCCGCATCGTTGTCGGCCTCGGCAAGAGCGGCATGTCCCTGGTGCGCTTCCTGGCGCAACGGGGCGTGTCGTTTGCCGTGGCAGATACGCGGGAAAACCCGCCGGAGCTTGCCACGCTGCGCCGTGACTACCCGCAAGTGGAAGTGCGTTGTGGCGAGCTGGATGTCGAATTCCTGTGCCGCGCCGACGAGCTTTACGTGAGCCCCGGCCTGGCCCTGGCGACTCCGGCGCTGCAAGCTGCTGCTGCCCGCGGCGTGAAACTGTCGGGCGACATCGACCTGTTCGCGCGTAACGCGAAAGCGCCTATCGTGGCAATCAGTGGTTCCAACGCCAAAAGCACCGTGACCACCCTGGTCGGTGAAATGGCTGCGGCAGCCGGCAAGCGCGTTGCGGTGGGTGGCAACCTTGGCACGCCGGCACTGGACCTGCTCAGCGATGATATCGAGCTGTACGTGATGGAGCTGTCGAGCTTCCAGCTGGAGACCACCAACCAGCTGGGTGCTGAAGTGGCCACAGTGCTCAATGTCAGCGAAGACCATATGGACCGCTACAGCGGCCTGCCTGCGTACCACCTGGCCAAGCACCGGATCTTCCGTGGCGCCCGGCAGGTGGTGGTCAATCGTCAGGATGCCCTGACCCGCCCGCTGATGAGCGAAGGTCAGCCGTGCTGGACTTTCGGCCTCAGCGCGCCGGACTTCAAGGCCTTCGGCCTGCGTGAAGAAAATGGCGAAAAATACCTCGCTTTCGAATTCCAGAACCTCATGCCCGTGCGCGAGCTGAAAGTGCGTGGCGCACATAATCAGGCCAATGCCCTGGCTGCCCTGGCGCTGGGTCACGCGGTTGGTCTGCCGTTCGACGCCATGCTCGCCAGCCTGCGCAATTTCACCGGTCTTGAGCATCGCTGTCAGTGGGTGCGCGAGCTGGATGGCGTGAGCTACTACAACGACTCCAAGGCCACCAACGTCGGCGCGGCACTGGCTGCTATCGAAGGGCTGGGGATGGACATGGATGGCAAGCTGATCCTTATCGCCGGCGGCGACGGCAAGGGCGCGGATTTCAGCGGCTTGCGTGATTCGGTTGCCAAGCACTGCCGCGCGGCAGTGTTGATAGGTCGTGATGCGGGGCTGATAGCCGACGCCCTTGGCGATGCCGTGCCGCAAGTGCGTGCCGGTTCGCTGGACGAAGCCATCGCACTGAGCCGCTCACTGGCGCAATCGGGTGATGCAGTCTTGCTGTCGCCAGCCTGCGCCAGTTTCGACATGTTCAAAAACTACGAAGAGCGCGGCCAGTTGTTCGCTCGCGCCGTGGAGGTGCTGGCATGATGTTCGGCATCCTCAAGCCTTATCCTTCACCGCTGATTACGGGCCGTGGCATCGACCTCGACTTCCCGTTGCTCGCCGGTTGCCTGGCCTTGCTCGGTCTGGGGCTGGTGATGATCACTTCGGCTTCGTCCGAAGTGGCGGCGTTGCAGTCGGGCAACACCCTGTACCACATGATCCGCCACCTGTTTTACATCGTGCTCGGCCTGGGCGCATGCATCATGACCATGATGGTGCCGATCGCGACCTGGCAACGCATGGGCTTCATGTTGCTGATCGGTGCATTCGGTTTGCTGGTGGCCGTACTGATCCCGGGCATTGGCCGTGAGGTAAACGGCTCGATGCGCTGGATCGGTTTCAGCTTCTTCAACGTGCAGCCTTCGGAGATCGCCAAGGTCTTTGTGGTGATCTACCTGGCGGGCTACCTGGTGCGTCAGCAGAAGGAAGTGCGGGATAGCTGGATGGGCTTTTTCAAGCCATTTATCGTGCTGCTGCCAATGGCCGGCCTGCTGCTGATGGAGCCCGACTTCGGAGCCACGGTTGTGATGATGGGCGCCGCTGCTGCCATGCTGTTTCTCGGTGGTGTCGGCCTGTTCCGTTTCGCTCTGATGGTGGCGCTGGCTGTCGGCGCGGTGTTCGTGCTGGTACAGGCACAGCCTTACCGTATGGCGCGTTTGATTACCTTTACCGACCCGTGGTCCGACCAGTTCGGCTCCGGCTACCAGTTGACCCAGGCCCTGATCGCCTTCGGTCGCGGCGAGTGGTTTGGCGTGGGCCTGGGCAACAGTGTGCAGAAGCAGTTCTACCTGCCTGAAGCACATACCGACTTCGTGTTTTCGGTACTGGCAGAAGAGCTGGGTGTTGTCGGCTCGCTGCTGACCGTGGCCCTGTTCGTATTCGTGTGTGTGCGCGGCATGTACATCGGCATGTGGGCCGAGCGCGCCAAACAGTATTTCTCGGCTTATATGGCCTATGGCCTGTCGTTCCTGTGGATCGGCCAGTTCCTGATCAATATCGGGGTAAACGTCGGCTTGTTGCCAACCAAGGGCCTGACCCTGCCGTTCCTCAGTTATGGCGGCAGCTCGCTGGTGATTTGCTGCGTGTGCATGGGGCTGTTGCTGCGCATCGAGTGGGAGAGTCGAACCCACCTGGGCAGTGAAGAGACCGATTTCAAAGAAAGCGACTTTGCAGAGGAGCCGACCCATGGGCGCTAACGTGCTGATCATGGCGGGCGGCACCGGTGGCCACGTGTTCCCGGCGCTGGCTTGCGCCCGCGAATTCGAAGCCCGCGGCTACACCGTGCACTGGCTCGGTACGCCCCGTGGCATCGAGAATGAACTGGTCGAGCCTGCCGGTTTCAAACTGCACCTGATTAACGTGGCGGGCCTGCGTGGCAAGAGCAAGCTGTCGTTGCTCAAGGCCCCTTTTGTACTGCTCAAGGCGCTGTTTCAGGCGCGCAGGATCATTCGTCAACTCAAGCCGGTGTGTGTGCTGGGTTTTGGCGGTTACGTGACCGGGCCTGGCGGCCTGGCGGCGAAAACCTGCGGTGTACCGGTGATCATTCACGAGCAGAACGCGGTAGCCGGTACGGCCAACCGCCTGCTGGTGCCGATGACCAGCCGGGTGTGCGAAGCCTTTCCCGGCACCTTTGCAGCCTCGCAGACGCTGCGTAGCACCGGTAATCCGGTACGCCCCGAGCTGTTTACCCTGGCGCCTCGGGCTGCGCTCGAAGGGCGCAAGGCGCGCTTGCTGGTACTGGGCGGCAGCCTCGGCGCCGAGCCGTTGAACAAGTTGTTGCCTGAAGCGCTGGCCAAGGTCCCGGCTGACGTTCGCCCTGAAGTGTTTCACCAGGCCGGCAAGCAGCATGACCGGATTACCGCCGAGCGCTATGTCGCGGTCGGCGTCGAGGCTGACGTACAGCCTTTTATCAAGGATATGGCCCATGCCTATGGCTGGGCCGACCTGGTGGTTTGTCGCGCAGGCGCGCTGACCGTCAGTGAACTGGCTGCGGCCGGTCTGCCTTCGCTGCTGGTGCCATTGCCCCACGCGATCGATGACCATCAGAGCCGTAACGCCGACTTTTTGGCACGCGAGGGCGCAGCCTTCCTGATGCCGCAAGCGACAACTGGCGCAGCCGAACTGGCTGCACGCCTGACAGAGGTTTTGATGCAACCGGAACGACTCAACAGCATGGCGGCCAATGCCCGCCGCCTGGCCAAACCCGATGCGACCCGCAACGTTGTAGATATCTGCCTGGAGGTGGCCAATGGTTGAGAATCAAAAAGCTATGCCACAACCGGAAATGCGCCGTATCCGTCGCATCCACTTCGTCGGTATCGGCGGTGTGGGAATGTGCGGTATCGCCGAAGTGTTGCTGAACCTGGGCTATGAAGTGTCGGGCTCGGACCTGAACGCTTCGCCTGTGACCGAGCGGCTCGAGTCCTTCGGCGCACACATTTATATCGGCCACCGCGCCGAGAACGCTGCCAACGCCGATGTGCTGGTGGTATCGAGTGCCGTGAATACCTCCAACCCCGAGGTTGCGAGCGCACTTGAGCGCCGCATTCCGGTGGTGCCTCGTGCCGAGATGCTGGCCGAGCTGATGCGCTATCGCCACGGTATCGCTGTTGCCGGTACCCACGGCAAAACCACTACCACCAGCTTGCTGGCCTCGGTGTTCGCGGCCGGTGGCCTGGACCCGACGTTCGTGATCGGTGGCCGCCTGAATGCAGCCGGTACCAATGCACAACTGGGTACCAGCCGTTACCTGATTGCCGAAGCTGATGAAAGCGATGCCAGCTTCCTGCATCTGCAGCCGTTGGTGGCGGTGGTCACCAATATTGACGCCGACCATATGGCGACCTACGAAGGCGACTTCAACAAGCTGAAGAAGACCTTCGTCGAGTTCCTGCACAACCTGCCGTTCTACGGCTTGGCCGTGCTGTGCCTGGACGATCCGGTGGTGCGTGAAATCCTGCCGCTGGTCAAGCGTCCGACCGTGACCTACGGCTTCAGCGAAAACGCTGATGTACGCGCGATCAATGTGCGCCAGCAGGGCATGCAAACCTTCTTCACCGTGTTGCGCCCTGACCGCGAGCCGCTGGATGTGTCGGTGAACATGCCGGGCAACCACAACGTGCTCAATGCCCTTGCCACCATCTGCATAGCCTCTGATGAAGGCATCAGCGATGAAGCCATCGTTCAGGGCCTGTCGGGCTTTGAAGGGGTGGGGCGACGCTTCCAGGTTTATGGCGAGCTGCCAGTTGATGGCGGCAGCGTGATGCTGGTCGATGACTACGGTCACCACCCGACCGAAGTCGCCGCGGTGATCAAGGCCGTACGTGGTGGCTGGCCGGAACGTCGCCTGGTGATGGTGTACCAGCCGCACCGTTTCAGCCGCACCCGTGACCTGTACGACGATTTCGTCCAGGTACTGGCCGATGCCAACGTATTGCTGTTGATGGAAGTCTACCCGGCTGGCGAAGAGCCGATTCCCGGGGCTGACAGCCGCCAGCTGTGCCACAGCATCCGTCAGCGCGGCCAGCTGGACCCGATCTACATCGAGCGCGGCGTCGAGCTGGCGCCGATCGTCAAGCCGCTGCTGCGCGCTGGCGACATTCTGTTGTGCCAAGGGGCGGGCGATATCGGCCGTCTGGCACCGCAACTTATCAAGAGCCCGCTGTTCGCCGGCGCTGTTGCCGCTACCAGTGAAGGAAAGTTGAAATGACTGCTGCCTATGCCAATCTGTTCTCGACCATTGCCCCAGCCGATTTCGGCCGTGTGGCCGTGTTGTTCGGCGGCAAAAGCGCTGAGCGTGAAGTCTCGTTGAAGTCGGGCAATGCCGTGCTGGGCGCGCTGCAAAGCGCCGGTGTGGATGCCTTCGGTATTGATGTGGGCGATGACTTCATCACCCGTATCACCAGCGAAAAAATCGACCGCGCGTTCATCATCCTTCATGGTCGTGGCGGTGAAGACGGCAGCATGCAAGGCCTACTGGAGTGCCTGGGCATTCCTTACACCGGCAGCGGCATCCTCGCGTCGGCCCTGGCCATGGACAAGCTGCGCACCAAACAGGTGTGGCACAGCCTGGGTATTCCAACGCCACGTCACGCAGTATTGAGCAGCGAAGCCGATTGTATTTCTGCGGCCAAGGAACTGAGCTTCCCTTTGATCGTCAAACCGGCTCATGAAGGTTCAAGTATCGGTATGGCCAAAGTGAGTAACGTGGACGAGTTGATCGTCGCGTGGGCCGATGCCAGCAAGTACGACTCGCAAGTGTTGGTTGAGCAGTGGATCACAGGTCCCGAGTTCACCATCGCCACCCTGCGTGACCAGGTGTTGCCACCGATTGCCCTGGGTACGCCCCACAGCTTTTACGACTACGACGCCAAGTACGTGGCCAACGATACCCAGTATCGGATCCCGTGCGGCCTCGACAGTGCCAAGGAACAGGAGCTCATGGACCTCACGGCGAAAGCCTGCGAGGCGATCGGCATTGCCGGTTGGGGCCGTCTGGACGTGATGCAGGACACTGCAGGCCAGTTCTGGCTGCTGGAAGTCAACACCGCGCCGGGCATGACCGATCACAGCCTGGTGCCGATGGCGGCCAAGGCGGCGGGTCTGGATTTCCAACAGCTGGTGCTGTCGATTCTGGCGGCAAGTTTAGAGGCGCGGGGTTAAGTCCATGCAAGGTGCATCGCTTCGTCATCAACCACCCGCTCCCGGCCGCAAGCCGGTGCCGCGTGGCGCCAGCCGGATGGTGGCGAAAGAGCCGATGTCGGTGCGTTTGCCAAAAGCCAATTTCGGCTTTTTGAAAGCGTTGTTCTGGCCGGTGCTGCTGGTGGCGTTGGGTTATGGCACCTATGAAGGTGCGCAGCGCCTGATGCCCTATGCCGACCGCCCGATCACCAATATCAACGTGCAGGGCGATTTGACCTATATCAGCCAGCAAGCCGTGCAGCAGCGCATTGCCCCTTATGTGGCAGCGAGCTTCTTCACCGTAGACCTGGAAGGCATGCGCACCGAGCTCGAGCAGATGCCCTGGATCGCCCACGCCGAAGTCCGTCGCGTGTGGCCCGATCAGGTGGTGATTCGCCTTGAAGAGCAACTGCCGGTTGCGCGTTGGGGGGATGAGGCACTGTTGAACAACCAGGGCCAGGCGTTCACCCCGCGTGAGCTGGCCAATTACGAACATTTGCCGCAGCTGTTTGGTCCACAACGGGCTCAGCAGCAGGTGATGCAGCAGTATCAGGTGTTGAGCCAGATGCTGCGTCCGATGGGCTTTTCCATAGCCCGGCTGGAGTTGCGTGAGCGCGGTAGCTGGTTCCTGACCACTGGAGCCGGTAGTGCAGGGCCCGGGATCGAGCTGTTGTTGGGGCGCGATCATCTGGTAGAAAAAATGCGTCGCTTCATAGCCATCTATGAAAAAACGCTGAAAGAACAGATTACAAACATAGCGCGCATCGATTTGCGTTATGCCAACGGATTGGCCGTCGGCTGGCGGGAACCTGTGGCACCCACGATAGCCCAACCCGCTGTCGCGAAGAATTAAGAAGAGGCAGGACCCATGGCAAATGTGCAAAGCGGCAAAATGATCGTCGGCCTCGATATCGGCACCTCCAAGGTGGTTGCGCTGGTAGGCGAGGTCGGTGAAGACGGCACGATCGAAATCGTCGGTATTGGCACGCACCCGTCCCGTGGCCTGAAGAAAGGCGTGGTGGTGAACATCGAGTCCACCGTGCAATCGATCCAGCGCGCCATCGAAGAAGCGCAGCTGATGGCCGGTTGCCGGATTCACTCGGCATTTGTCGGCGTGGCCGGCAATCACATCCGCAGCCTGAATTCCCACGGCATCGTGGCGATTCGTGATCGTGAAGTCAGCACCGCCGACCTTGAGCGCGTCCTCGACGCCGCCCAGGCTGTCGCGATCCCGGCTGACCAGCGTGTGCTGCACACCCTGGCGCAGGACTATGTGATCGATAACCAGGAAGGCGTACGTGAGCCACTGGGCATGTCGGGCGTACGTCTTGAAGCCAAGGTTCACGTCGTGACCTGCGCCGTGAATGCCGCGCAAAACATCGAGAAGTGTGTACTCCGCTGTGGCCTTGAGGTGGACGACATCATCCTTGAGCAGTTGGCATCGGCTTACTCGGTACTGACCGATGATGAAAAGGAACTGGGCGTTTGCCTGGTTGATATCGGCGGCGGCACCACCGACATCGCGATCTTCACCGAAGGCGCGATTCGCCATACGGCAGTGATACCGATTGCCGGTGACCAGGTGACCAACGACATCGCCATGGCGTTGCGTACACCAACGCAATATGCCGAAGAAATCAAGATTCGTTACGCCTGTGCACTGGCCAAACTGGCCGGTGCCGGCGAAACCATCAAGGTGCCAAGCGTGGGCGATCGCCCACCCCGTGAACTGTCCCGTCAGGCCCTGGCCGAAGTGGTCGAGCCGCGTTACGACGAGCTGTTCACCCTGATTCAGGCCGAGCTGCGTCGCAGCGGTTACGAAGACCTGATTCCGGCGGGCATCGTGTTGACCGGTGGTACTTCAAAGATGGAAGGCGCGGTCGAACTGGCCGAAGAGATCTTCCACATGCCGGTCCGTCTGGGTGTGCCGCACAGTTTCAAGGGCCTCACCGACGTTGTGCGCAATCCGATTTATTCCACCGCTGTGGGCTTGTTGTTGTACGGGCTGCAAAAGCAGTCAGACGGTATTTCGATATCGGGTATCAGCAACCGCGACAACTACAGCAGTGACGAACAAAAAGCCCCTGTGCTTGAGCGCCTCAAGCGCTGGGTACAGGGCAACTTTTAAAGCTTGAGCTGTAAACAGATTCAAAGCGGTAGAAGTAGGCGAAAAAAACTAGAGAAATGAAAGGAGAGGGACCATGTTCGAACTCGTAGACAACATCCCGCAAAGCCCGGTAATCAAAGTTATCGGTGTTGGTGGTGGCGGTGGCAATGCTGTTAACCACATGGTTAAGAGCAACATCGAAGGCGTGGAATTCATCTGCGCCAACACAGACGCACAAGCGCTCAAAAGCATTGGTGCGCGTACCATCCTGCAACTGGGCACTGGCGTGACCAAGGGGCTGGGTGCCGGCGCGAACCCTGAGGTCGGTCGTCAGGCTGCCCTGGAAGACCGCGAGCGTATCGCTGAAGTGTTGCAGGGCACCAACATGGTGTTCATCACCACGGGCATGGGCGGTGGTACCGGTACCGGTGCTGCGCCGATCATTGCCGAAGTGGCCAAGGAAATGGGCATCCTCACCGTTGCGGTGGTGACCCGTCCGTTCCCGTTCGAAGGTCGCAAGCGCATGCAGATCGCCGACGAAGGTATTCGTCTGCTGTCCGAAAGCGTCGATTCGTTGATTACGATTCCGAACGAAAAACTGCTCACCATCCTGGGTAAAGACGCAAGCCTGCTGTCTGCGTTCGCCAAGGCCGATGACGTACTGGCCGGTGCCGTTCGCGGTATCTCCGACATCATCAAGCGTCCGGGCATGATCAACGTCGACTTTGCCGACGTACGCACCGTGATGAGCGAAATGGGCATGGCGATGATGGGCACTGGCTGCGCCAGCGGTCCGAACCGTGCACGTGAGGCCACCGAAGCGGCCATTCGCAACCCGTTGCTCGAAGACGTGAACCTGGAAGGCGCTCGCGGCATCCTGGTAAACATCACCGCCGGCCCTGACCTGTCCCTGGGTGAGTACTCCGACGTGGGCAGCATCATCGAAGCCTTCGCTTCGGAACACGCAATGGTCAAGGTCGGTACTGTTATCGATCCGGACATGCGTGACGAGCTGCATGTCACCGTGGTTGCTACCGGTCTGGGTGCAAAAATCGAGAAGCCGGTCAAGGTTGTCGACAACACCCTGCAGGCTTCGTACGCAGCTTCGGCAGCACACAGCGCCCCTGTTCGTCAGGAAACCCGTACCGAGCGTCAGGAACAACCGGTGGTCAACTACCGTGATCTGGATCGCCCGACCGTGATGCGCAACCAGGCCCAGCAAGGCGCGACGACTGCTGCCAAGCTCAATCCGCAAGATGATCTGGATTACCTGGACATCCCGGCTTTCCTGCGTCGCCAGGCTGATTAATGAAATCAATCAGGGGTATTAAGGTGATTGGTGTTCAGCAAAGGCTCGGTCTGCTATTATCGCCAGCCTTTGTTGATACCAGTTCGCAATTTGCGCTGAAGCGGCCAATGCCATGATTAAACAACGCACCCTGAAAAATATTATCCGTGCCACAGGTGTCGGCCTGCACTCCGGTGAGAAGGTCTACCTGACCCTCAAGCCTGCGCCTGTGGACACCGGCATCGTGTTTTGTCGTGCAGACCTTGACCCTGTTGTGCAGATCCCTGCGCGCGCGGAAAACGTCGGCGAGACGACGATGTCGACCACGCTGGTCAACGGCGATGTAAAAGTAGACACGGTAGAGCACCTGCTCTCGGCCATGGCTGGCCTGGGGATCGATAACGCCTACGTCGAACTCTCCGCGTCTGAAGTCCCGATTATGGACGGTAGCGCCGGACCTTTCGTGTTCTTGATTCAATCTGCCGGCCTGGAAGAACAGGACGCGCCGAAGAAGTTCATCCGCATCCTGCGTGAAGTGACAGTGGAAGATGGCGACAAGCGCGCCACTTTCGTCCCTTTCGAAGGCTTCAAGGTGAGCTTCGAGATCGATTTCGATCACCCGGTTTTCCGTAACCGCACCCAAAGTGCAACCGTGGATTTTTCCAGCACTTCGTTTGTAAAAGAAGTCAGCCGCGCGCGTACCTTTGGTTTCATGAGTGATATCGAGTACCTGCGCAAGCACAACCTCGCACTCGGCGGTAGCGTGGAAAACGCCATCGTGGTCGACGCGGATGGTGTACTGAACGAAGACGGCCTTCGCTATGAAGACGAATTCGTGAAGCACAAGATCCTCGATGCAATTGGCGACCTTTACCTGTTGGGCAATAGCCTGATCGGTGAATTCAAGGGCTTCAAGTCTGGCCATGCACTGAACAACCAGCTGATTCGCAAGCTGCTTGAACAGACCGATGCGTGGGAAGTCGTGACCTTTGAAGATGCCAGCACTGCACCGATTTCGTATATGCGTCCGGTTGCGGCAGTTTAAGTAAAACTTCTTTCTCTAGTTTTTGAAGGCCACCCTCGGGTGGCCTTTTTTTATGTTTCGTTTTTAGGTTTCAGCGCATTCAGGCCGGTTTCATTGATATCCATCACCCGATTGCGCCCGCGTTTTTTGGCCTGATAAAGCGCTTTGTCGGCAGTGCTGAGCAGTTCTTCCCGGTCGTCGCCGGGTTTGGCGTAGCGGGTGCAGGCGCCCAGGCTCACAGTGAGTTTTTTGGTGGTGGGGTCGACCGGCTCCATTTGCTCAACCGCGGCGCGAATTTTTTCTGCCAGCAGGCGCGTGCCTGCCGCGTCGGTTTCGGTCAGCACCACCGCGAACTCTTCACCGCCGTAGCGGGCCACCAGGTCGGCGGGGCGTCGCACATTGGCCTTGATGACCCGGGCGACCTGGCGCAGGGCCTCATCCCCTGCCTGATGACCATAAGCATCGTTGAAGGGCTTGAAGTGGTCGATATCAATCATGATCAGTGACAGCGGCGCGCCTGTACGTTGTGCGCGGCGCCATTCCAGATCCAGGGTCTTGTCCAGCATGCGCCGGTTGGCCAGTCCGGTCAGCGGGTTGGTGG
>NZ_WIWL01000222.1:0-21363 GCF_009600105.1 Pseudomonas sp. FSL R10-0056 | reverse complement strand
ACCGCAGCCACCACGGCTGCCGAGTCGGCGCTGAATTTGCCTTTGCCGTGCATCTGGTCGAGCAGGGCTTCAAATTCGTGATCGCTGATCAGGTCAGGGTCACCCGCAGGCACCACGGCAGTGACCGCAGGCTCGGCAGGTGCCGCGGTCGCGGTGTCCAGCCCATCGGTATTGAACGAACCCTTGCCATGCAATTGATCAAGCAGGGCTTCGAATTCATCGTCGGTGATTTCATTGCTGACTTCGGCGGCCACGGCGGGCGCTTCGTCGGCCACAGTGGCCACCGCCGCTTCCATCGAAAACTGGCCCTTGCCGTGCAATTGGTCGAGCAGCAATTCAAACTCGGCGTCGCTTATTTCGTCGCTGGTCGTGCTTTGTGTTGTGGCCACCGCTTCAGGCTCGGCCGCGGCCGCCTTGACCGCATCGAGGGAATCGAGCAACTGCTCGAACTCGCTGTCGGTGATATCGGTCACCGGGGCTTCAACCACCGGTTCAGGCACTGCAACAACCGCTGCTTGCACAGCAGCAGGCTCGGCCAGGCGCGCCAGGGCCGCCAGCAACTCGGGAGTCGCGGCAGTGATCGGGCTGCGCTCGCGCACTTCGCTGAACATGCCATTGACCGCATCCAGGGCCTCAAGCACCACATCCATCAGCTCCGCGTCAACGCTGCGCTCACCCTTGCGCAGGATGTCGAAGACGTTTTCGGCGATGTGACAGCACTCCACCAACTCATGGAGCTGCAGGAAGCCGGCGCCCCCTTTTACAGTGTGAAAACCGCGAAAAATGGCATTGAGCAGATCCGCATCATCCGGTCGGCTTTCCAGCTCGACCAGTTGTTCGGACAACAACTCCAGAATTTCGCCGGCTTCAACCAGGAAATCCTGAAGGATTTCTTCATCGGCGCCGAAGCTCATGTAGGTGCTCCTTGAAATAGGCTCTTCGACGCCGGGCAACAGCGCCCGCACGCCTCTTCAAGTCCTAAAAACCCAGACTGGACAACAAATCGTCAACATCATCCTGACCGGATACGACGTCATTACGTGTATCGGCATGAATCTGCGGACCTTCACCCTTGGCCTGGTTTTTTTGCAAATTATTTTCAGCGCGCAATGCATCGCGGTCGTGCTCGATCCCGGCAAAGCGATCGACCTGGCTGGCCATCAGCACCAGCTTGAGCAAATTGCTCTCCACGTCCGTGACCAGTTGCGTCACCCGCTTGATCACCTGACCGGTCAGGTCCTGGAAATCCTGAGCCAGCAAAATATCAGTCAGATTGGCGGACACGATGGTGTTTTGCGTTTCGCTGAGCGTCAAAAAACTGTCAATCCGACGCGCCAGCTCGCGAAACTCTTCGGCACCGATTTCGCGGCGCATAAAACGCCCCCAATCCGCGCTCAGTTCCTTGGCTTCCTGACCCAGGCCATTGACCAGTGGCGTGCTGTTTTCCACCAGGTCCATGGTCCGGTTGGCCGCCGCTTCCGTGAGTTTCACAACATAAGCCAAACGTTCGGTGGCATCCGTGATCTGCGACACCTCTTCGGCTTGCGGCATGCCTGGATCAATATGGAAATTGACAATGGCGCTGTGCAGTTCGCGGGTCAGCTTGCCGACTTCACGATACAGCCCGCGGTCACGGGTCTGGTTGAGCTCGTGAATCAACTGCACGGCATCGCCAAACTGGCCTCGTTCAAGGCTTTCGACCAATTCGTGGGCATGTTTTTTCAGGGTCGATTCAAAATCGGCCTGTGTGCAATCTTTATGCTCCATAGTGCCCCCAAGGCAACCGCTCAACCGATGCGTTCAAAGATCTTTTCGATTTTGTCTTTGAGTGCGATAGCGGTGAACGGCTTGACTACATATCCATTAACACCGGCCTGGGCCGCTTCGATAATCTGCTCGCGCTTGGCCTCGGCGGTCACCATCAGCACCGGCAAGTGCTTGAGTTTTTCGTCGGCACGCACATGGCGCAGCAACTCGATGCCGGTCATGCCCGGCATGTTCCAGTCCGTCACCAGAAAGTCGATGTGCCCCAGGTTGAGGATCGGCAACGCGGTGGTGCCGTCGTCCGCCTCGACCGTGTTGGTGAACCCCAGGTCACGCAACAGGTTTTTAATGATCCGCCGCATCGTTGAAAAGTCATCAACGATGAGGATTTTCATGTTCTTGTCCAATTCGACCTCCAAGCAGTCTTTAACGCACCCATGTGCAGGGCACGCCATTCAATCAATTCGTTTTCAAACACGCCTAATCGACTGTGGGAGCGGGCTTGCCCGCGATGGGGTCGACGCGGTCTGTCTGATTCACCGTGTCGATCCCATCGCGGGCAAGCCCGCTCCCACAGGTATCAAGGGCCCTAGTGCGCGCGCCACTGCCCCAGGCGAGCCCGCAAGCGTGCCGCGCACTGGCTGTGCAGCTGGCTGACCCGGGACTCGCTGACCCCCAGCACTTCGCCGATTTCCTTGAGGTTCAGTTCTTCGTCGTAGTACAGCGCCAGCACCAACCGTTCACGCTCGGGCAAATGGGCGATCGCATCGGCCAGCGCGGCCTGGAAGCGTTCATCTTCAAGGTCGCGCGACGGCTCCGTGTGGGCACTCGCGCCATCTTCATGCAACCCTTCGTGTTCGCCGTCCTGCAACAGATCGTCGAAACTGAACAGGCGGCTGCCCAGGGTGTCATTCAAGATGGCGTAATAATCATCAAGGCTTAACTGGAGTTCGGCCGCAACTTCATGATCTTTAGCGTCACAACCGGTTTTTGCTTCAATTACCCGAATGGCGTCACTGACCATGCGGGTATTGCGGTGTACCGAACGCGGTGCCCAGTCGCCCTTGCGCACTTCATCGAGCATCGCGCCACGGATACGGATGCCGGCATAGGTCTCGAAACTCGCGCCCTTGCTGGCGTCGTATTTGCCCGAAACTTCGAGCAGGCCGATCATCCCGGCCTGGATCAGGTCATCCACCTGCACGCTGGCCGGCAAACGCGCCAGCAGGTGGTAGGCAATGCGCTTGACCAGGGGCGCGTAGCGCTCGATCAGCTCGTACTGGCTGTCACGGGATGACTTGCTGTACATGCGATAACCGCTGGCCGTCATTAAAAGCGCCCCCCTGCCTGCTGCACCAGGCGTTCGACAAAGAACTCAAGATGCCCCCTCGGGTTGGCTGGCAACGGCCAGGTGTCAACTTTTTGCGCGATGGCCTTGAACGCCAGCGAGCACTTGGAGCGCGGAAACGCTTCGTAGACGGCGCGCTGTTTTTGCACGGCCTTGCGCACGCATTCGTCGTAAGGCACGGCGCCCACATATTGCAGGGCCACATCGAGGAAACGGTCGGTAACCTTGGTCAGCTTGGCGAACAGATTGCGCCCTTCCTGCGGGCTTTGCGCCATATTGGCCAGCACGCGGAAGCGGTTCATGCCGTAATCGCGGTTGAGCAACTTGATCAACGCATAGGCGTCGGTGATCGAGGTCGGCTCGTCGCACACCACCAGCAGCACTTCCTGGGCTGCGCGGACAAAGCTGACCACCGACTCGCCAATCCCGGCGGCGGTGTCGATCACCAGCACATCGAGGTTGTCGCCCAGGTCGCTGAAGGCCTGGATCAGGCCGGCATGCTGCGCCGGGCTCAGGTGCACCATGCTCTGGGTTCCCGAGGCCGCCGGCACGATGCGGATCCCGCCGGGCCCCTGGAGCAATACGTCGCGCAGCTCGCAACGCCCCTCGACCACATCGGCCAGGGTGAATTTTGGGGTCAAGCCCAGCAAAACATCGACGTTCGCCAGCCCAAGGTCCGCGTCCATCAACAGAACGCGCCTGCCCAGCTCGGCCAATGCGATGGACAAGTTGACTGACACGTTAGTTTTACCGACGCCACCCTTGCCGCCGGTCACTGCGATCACCTGTACGGGATGCATGCTGCCCATGATCTTTCTTTACCTTGTCTTACTTAGACGCGGCTACATGCGTTGGCTGCTCGTTCCCCTGCGGAACAAAACCTTCAGACCAGCCGATGTAGGTACATTTCAACGTAATCTTGACTACCTCAGCCGACCCGCTTGGGTGGGCTGTGGTAGATATCAGCGAACATATCGGCCATGGCCTCTTCGCTGGGTTCTTCCTGCATTTGCACACTCACTGCGCGGCTCACCAGCTGGTGACGCCGCGGCAGATGGAGATCGTCCGGGATCCGCGGGCCGTCGGTGAGGTAAGCCACCGGCAGCTCGTGACTGATCGCCAGGCTCAACACTTCGCCCAGGCTCGCGGTTTCATCCAGTTTGGTGAGGATGCAACCGGCCAGCCCGCAACGCTTGTAACTGAGGTACGCGGCCGTCAGCACCTGCTTCTGGCTGGTAGTGGCCAACACCAGATAATTCCTGGCCTTGATTCCGCGCCCCGCCAGGCTTTCGAGCTGCAGGCGCAACGCCGGGTCGCTGGCTTGCAGGCCCGCGGTATCGACCAGCACCACGCGCTTGCGCACCAGCGGTTCAAGGGTCTGGCCCAGCGACTGGCCGGGGGCAACATGAGTTACCGGCACATTCAAGATGCGCCCCAGGGTCTTGAGTTGTTCCTGGGCGCCAATACGGAAACTGTCCATGCTCACCAGGGCGATATTCTGCGCGCCGTACTTGAGCACATAACGGGCCGCCAGCTTGGCCAGGGTGGTGGTTTTACCCATCCCGGCGGGCCCCACCATGGCGATTACGCCACCCTCTTCCAGCGGCTCCAGCTCCGGCGTGGCAATCATCCGCGCCAGGTGCGCCAGCAACATCCGCCACGCCTGGCGTGGCTCTTCGATACCGGCCACCTGCGCCAGCAGATCACGGGACAACGGCCCGGACAAACCGATGCGCTGCAAACGGCGCCACAAGTTGGCCTGCGCGGGCTTGGCGTCCTGCAACTGGCTCCAGGCCAGCGAGCCCAGTTGCACTTCCAGCAACTCGCGCAAACCGTTGAGTTCATGGCGCATATTGTCGAATGCACGCTGATCGATCGTCGGTGCCGCGGGCGCCGGCGCAGGGCGCGGCGGTTCTTCAAGGGTCGGCTCAATCAATGGCTCGGCAGCCGTGAGCGGCAAACCGGCAAACAGCTGGCGGTTATCGCCGGCCTCGCCTTCACCGCGCAAGCTCAACTCGGCCTGGGCCGAAACAATCCGCGACTGGGTCTTGCGCAGCTCTTCTTCCAGCTCAATGTTCGGCACCCGGGGTGCCAGCGCGGACAGCTTGTAGTCCAGGGCCGCGGTCAACTCAACGCCCCCGGCAATCCGGCGGTTGCCAATAATGGCGGCGTCAGCCCCCAACTCATCACGAATCAGCTTCATGGCCTGACGCATATCGGCGGCGAAAAATCGCTTCACTTGCATAAACCAAACCCTCAGCCGTTAGGGCCTACTGTCGCAACGATCGTGACCTGCTTGTTGTCAGGGATTTCCTGGTAAGCCAGTACATGCAGGTTGGGCACCGCCAGACGGCCAAAGCGCGACAGCATCGCGCGTACCGGGCCTGCCACCAACAAGATGACCGGATTGCCTTGCATCTCCTGACGCTGAGCAGCGTCGATCAACGAGCGCTGGAGCTTCTCTGCCATGCTGGGCTCCAGCAAAACGCCCTCTTCCTGGCCTTGTCCGGCCTTCTGCAAACTATTGAGCAATATTTGTTCCAACCTGGGCTCCAGGGTGATAACAGGCAGCTCGGAGTCAACGCCTACAATGCTTTGCACGATGGCACGAGACAAGCCCACGCGTACGGCGGCAACCAAAGCGGCAGTATCTTGACTCTTATGAGCATTGTTGGCGACGGCTTCGGCAATACTGCGGATATCCCGCACTGGCACCTGTTCGGCCAACAAGGCCTGCAGCACCTTGAGCAATTGCGACAGGCTCAACACCCCCGGCACCAGTTCTTCGGCCAGTTTGGGCGAGGACTTGGCCAGCAGCTGCATCAACTGCTGAACTTCTTCATGACCAATCAACTCATGGGAGTGTTTGTACAGGATCTGGTTAAGGTGCGTTGCCACTACGGTACTGGCGTCCACTACGGTATAGCCCAGTGACTGCGCCTGGCTGCGCTGGCTGACCTCGATCCACACCGCTTCCAGACCAAAGGCCGGGTCTTTGGTGGTAATCCCGTTAAGCGTGCCAAATACCTGCCCCGGATTGATCGCCATCTCGCGGTCCGGATAGATTTCGGCCTCCGCCAGAATCACTCCCATCAGGGTCAGGCGATAGGCGCTGGGGGCCAGATCGAGATTGTCACGGATATGCACGGTGGGCATCAGAAAGCCCAGGTCCTGGGACAGCTTCTTGCGCACCCCCTTGATCCGCGCCAGTAACTGGCCACCCTGGTTGCGATCCACCAACGGGATCAGGCGATAACCGACCTCAAGCCCGATCATGTCGATGGGGGTAACGTCATCCCAGCCCAGCTCCTTGGTTTCCTGGGCGCGGGCTGGCGAAGGCAGCAGCTCCTGCTGGCGCTTGACCTCTGCCAGGGCCTGGACCTTGACCACGTTCTGTTTTTTCCACATCAGGTACGCCGCACCACCGGCGACTGCAGCCAGGCTCAGGAAGGAGAAATGCGGCATGCCGGGCACGATGCCCATGATGGCCATGATGCCTGCCGAGACAGCCAGCGCCTTGGGTGAGGTAAACATCTGCCGGTTGATCTGCTTGCCCATGTCTTCGGAGCCCGAAGCACGGGTCACCATGATCGCGGCAGCCGTGGACAGCAACAGGGACGGCAATTGCGCCACCAAACCGTCACCGATGGTGAGCAAGGCGTACACCTTGCCGGCTTCGCTGAAGCTCATGCCGTGCTGGAAAATCCCAACTGCCATGCCGCCGATCAGGTTGATAAACAGGATCAACAGACCGGCGATGGCATCACCGCGCACGAATTTGCTGGCACCGTCCATCGAGCCATAGAACTCGGCTTCCTGGGCGACTTCCTGACGGCGCATCTTGGCCTGATTCTGGTCGATAAGGCCGGCATTGAGGTCGGCGTCAATGGCCATCTGCTTGCCGGGCATGGCGTCGAGGGTGAAGCGCGCACTCACTTCCGAGATGCGCCCGGCGCCCTTGGTCACGACCACGAAGTTGATGATCATCAGGATCGCAAACACCACGATACCCACCACGTAGTTGCCGCCGATCACCACCTCGCCGAAGGCCTGGATCACCTTGCCCGCGGCGGCGTGGCCCTCCTGACCGTGGAGCATCACCACCCGCGTGGAGGCCACGTTGAGCGCCAGGCGCATCAGCGTGGCCACCAGCAGGATGGTGGGGAACACGGCAAAATCCAGCGGCCGCAAGGCGTAGACGCACACCAGCAACACCACGATGGACAGCGCGATATTGAAGGTAAAAAACACATCCAGCAAAAAGGCGGGGATCGGCAACATCATCATTGCCAGCATCACCAGCAACAACAGCGGCACACCCAACTGTCCCTGACCCAGGCCGGCCAGACCGCTGCGAGCGGTGTTGATTAACTGAGAGCGATCCAATGACATTGCGGCAAACCTTTAGCAAACTTTTGACGCCATATGCGCCGTGGAGCCTGCCACTGCAAGAAACCTTCCAACTTTGGCAAATGGCCATATGGAAGGCTTGCAGGGTGTGCGAATCCTTGTAGTGCCGATGAGCGCAGCAGGGCTGAAACAAGGAAAAAACGCCGTTCATTGCCAATAAGGGAGAATCCTTCCCCCTTGTGTTGTTGCAGCTTTTATTTTGCAGCCGATGGGATGGCTCTTGCTTGGCGAGTCAAGGAAACTCCACCACAAGAGTACCGCTCCCAGCAAAAGGGCCGGCAGGTGGAAAAGTGCCACGTTTACGAAAAAGAGAAAAAGTATATTCCTCCGTTGTTTCACCGTTGATCAAATAGACATAATAACTGAGCCCGGAAGACGGTAAAATAATTGCATCATCACTTTTACGAATCATGGCGATGGCTATATCAGGCTTGCCCGATACAAAACCTTCAGCACTGAATATAGAAGGCGTTGCCACCAGTTTAAGCCTGGCGCTTTGAAGAGCCCTGTCACACACAAATTTTACGCCGACCGTTTTCCGGGCAAGTGAAGTACTCGCACTTATCCCGATGGCCGCGGGATCCACAGAACCAAAATCAACATTAACGGGCCTGTTATCATTGATAGCACACTCCGCTGGAACAGGTGGTGTTGTGTCCAAACTGTTGCGTGCCCTGATTTGAACGTACATCGAAAATGGCGCATACGAAGCATGGGTGAAATTATACAGCTTGAAAAAATGAAAGTTACCGATCACATCACCCGCGTCAATTTTAATGTTCAAGCCTGGACTTGAAGAAAGTTTGAGATACATACCAAGCCAGAAAAAATAGTTAGGTCCACTTCTAGAGCCTTCGGCAAGGTACCTGCCAGGCCCCAAAGGCCAAGGGTATTCGTTCCCGCCAACAATCATCCCGGAGGAGAAAGCAGAAAATTTTGGAGCCTGATTAAACGTATCAGAGGTTGAAGCTATCCACTCCCGATAACTAAGAGGAAACGTCACCGGGAAATTATGCCTGCACACGGTCGGCACAGCACTTTTCATAGTAACCCTGCTATTTTCCGCATCCAGTTTTACGTCAGTGTAGATAATAAGAGTTTCTGCTCTCATATCCCTCCAGACCCGGTCATCCGTTTGGCAATGAACAGCAAAAGCAACTTGTGCAAACAGCCAAAAAAATACGCCAGCAAAACACCTCATAATATTCACGACTTTTGATCCTGTATGTAGTTTTACCTCGACACGCGTCTTGGGGGCATCCAGCGCAAATATAAACACCGCCACAAATCCATCCAGATCAGGTTAAGAGCCCAAGTCAACAACTATAGTATTTTCCACACCAAAGGTGATCAATGATACGCAGTGCAAACACGTCAGTTTATTGTCGGTGCCTCATCTGCCTTTACTTCTCAGCGCAGTGATATGACTATCGTTGCGGAAGCCGAAAAAGCTCCTCCCGCAAGAGTGCTACCCGGTTTTGCCACCAGCACCGCTTCCATTTGAGGCAAAGTTGGGTATGTAAAATTAACGGGACTGTTAAGGGACCAGGTTGCCCCCCCACCAGGAACTTGATCCCGAGATTACTTTTACTGGTCATCAACAACGCGCGATCAAAACTGGCTCCACCCCCCTGCAACTCTATTGTCATGTCATTGGTTGGCTGCGGCCCGCACGTCACTGTATAAGGCACCTGCTTGCGATAATTGACCCCATCGATCTGTGCAGCTACCAGATTGCTGCCGAAAGGGACAGTGAGCGTGTTGTTGCCATTAACAATGCAAGGCGCAGGCGCAAGGATTACCCCACTCACATTCACGGCCACCTCCGAGGTACGCGCCGTAACACTCTGGCCAAGAGACAGACACAGACAATAGCAAGTGATTGCAAAACGCGAAGTTACCGACCTGATCATCGTTGCGCCCTCACTCATAAATAAGCCTGAAATCAACCCGGGCCCGAAACGCGCCATTGCTCAGTGCTGTGGCAGTGCGCGTGGGTTGCACCTGCCACGTCAGGGTGTCGCTGCCATGCGCCAGAAACAAAGGCTCTCCACGAGCGCCCAAACGCACATCCCGGCCAAGGGCATCGGTCAGGCGCAGGCCCATGCCGGTGACACCCTGAACTTTGACCAAACGCGGATCATCCTTATCGGAAGGCGCCAGAAAAGCGACGGACACCACCGGCTGATAGGCACTCCACACCAGATTGCCCGTGCGCTCATTCAGGAGGCTGCCGGATGCGCGCATGCAATCGACAAAGCGCAACTGCAAAACCACGGGCGATGCCATATCGCCCGGGCGCATCAATTGGCTGCGGGGCACATTTCCAAGGTCCACGGCCTGGTCTGCCGAGGCCATGTCCAGGACGCAAGGGGAATTGATCAGTGAGCCCGAAATATCCAGAACTCCATTCATCCCTTGAATCTCGGCCTGGCCCTGAGCGGCATGCAGCGTCAGCAACAAGGCACTCAGGGCCGTCACCGTACAAGGTTTCATGACGCCTCTTCTGAGGCGCGCACTAGTCATCGGCCGCAGACACATTCGCGTCCACCTTGCAGGTGTTGCCAGTGCAACTGAACGCCAGTGCCGGGCGGCCTCCGTAATCATTTACATAGGTCAGCCAGGGTTTGCTACCCAGTGCCGCCGCACTCACGCCCAGCTTGAGCGTGCCTTTTGGCGGCACCATCAGCGGCTCAAAACCGGGAGAGGTTTTGCCCTCTTTGCTGCTGCGGGCATCGATCAGCGTGATGTAGTACGGGGTAGGATTATTGACTTGAAAGTCATCGGCCTCACGGGTCAGGATCAGTTGTTTCTGCCAGGGGTCCGAGCGTTCCTGCTGGCTCGGCACTATCGAAGCCGGACGATAAAAAAGCTTGATGCGGGTCTGCAGGGCGATCTGCAGGCTGTTGGCCTTGTCGCTACGGGGCGGAATTTCGCGCAAATTGAAGTAATAGACGGTCTCCCGGTCCTGGGGCAGCGACTTGACCGCAGGTAACGCCTGAACTTTCACCTGGCTTTTTTTACCGGGCTCCAGGCGCTGGACCGGTGGCAACACGATCAGCGGCGAGGTGATCTTGTTGCCTTGCTCATCCTCGATCCAGCCCTGGGCCAGGTAAGGCAACTGGGTGTTGTTGTTGGTGATGGTCATGCTGGCGGCATCCTTGCTGCCATCAAACACGACCCGGGTTCGATCAAGACCAATGGCGGCATTGACGTTGCCGGTCTGCGACAGCATCAGGAGGACAAGCGACGAGTACGCGCAACTGAACGTTTTAATTTTCATGACTTTTTCTCGCTATCAACAATCCTGCCCAGAGAGGCTGACGCGGGCATGGTCTTGTCCGCTGCGACCCCCTGGCAGGACAGACTGAGGGTGGAAGCCAATCCGTCGACCGGTAAATCTTCAGGCATTACAAAGGTGCAACGCTCGGCACCACCCCAACTGACTATCATCCGCCCGCCGGGCTGAATACCACTGAGGTAGACGCTGCCAGCATCATTGACGATGCCGGTGCCCTGCTGTTTTTCGTTTTTCACCATGGCGCCGAACGGCGGCACGCTGCCATCAGGCAGGCTTAACACAGCCATGGCCTTGAGCCCGGCAATCACCTCCAGCGTGCGATAACCGATGGCGCCCTCTGTCAGGGTCAACTGGGTCATGGACTCTGTCGCCTCCACATCGGCAGGCAAGCTTTCCAGATCGACACTGGCCGCAGTGCGCGTAAAGCTGCCGACATCCGAGACAACAGCCTTGCCGAAGGCATTGCTGCGCGTCGGGCTGCCATAGCCCCGGATCGGCACGCCAGGTACTCCACCGGTATCGATCATCAACCGGGTACCGCCCGTACCCGCAGTTCGATGCCCTGCGCCACCGTATGGCGTCAGTGTGCCGCCACCACGAGCAGACAGGGTGAGGGTGTTGTAGCTGTTCTCTTGCAGGGCAGCGCTGATGGAGACATCCGCCTGATCACCGGCATGGTTCAGGTACCCGCTAACCGAGGTGTTGCTTGCCGACAGTTGATAGCTGTTGCGCTGATCGAGCCGGTCACTGTAGTTCGTGGAATAGTTATTTTGGCCCTGAGAGCTACTGTTGACGCTGCTGGTGAGCGTCCCGGAGCGACCCATTGGCAGGCTTACTGACAGGTACATACCGGTGTGGTTGCTGGAGATGCCACTGTGCTGGTTTTTCTCCTGATTACGGAAAGCGCTCAGGGAAAGGCTCATGTTTCTTATCGAGCCCACACTGAAATAGCGCGCCAGGGACAAGTTCCATCGCTCACCGCTCGGACGATCCCAATAGGACTGGTTGCTGTAGCTCAGATAAGCGGTAAGCCCCATATCCCGAAACTGCTTGTTGACTGTCGCAGTGTAAAGCGACTTGCTGCCTCCCACCGGACCACCGTAATGACGCGCATTCAGGTACTCGCTCATGCTCATGTAGTTTTTTTGGGAAAAACGGTAACCCGCAAAGGTGACCTGACTGTCGTACTGGTCGAAGTTTTTCGAATAGCTCAACTGAAAGGAATCGCCCGACAAGGACGTGCCCTGCAGCTTGGCGCTGGCCCGGGTCACATCGAATGAGATCGCTCCCAAGGCCAGCAGGTCGCGCCCCACCCCGACAGAAAGCGCCGTGTAATTATTGTCACTGAGACCACCGCCATACAGGGACCAGCCATTGCTTACGCCCCAGGAGAATTCGCCTGCACCGAAGACGTCGCCCTGCCCTCCGTTGTGAAGAGAAGACGGTCGACCGCTGGCCAGTTTGTAACGCACAGTGCCGGGACGCGTCAGGTAGGGAATGTTGGCCGACTCAACCTGGAAGGTGGTGACGCTGCCGTCCTGCTCTTCGACGCGCACCTCCAGGGTCCCGGTTACGGCATCATTCAGATCCCGAATACGAAAAGGGCCCGCCGCAACCAGCGCTTCATAAAGCACACGGCCTTGCTGGCTGATAATGACCCTGGCATTGGTTTTGGCAACGCCGACAACTTCCGGTGCATAGCCACGCAAATTGGGCGGCAACTGGTTGTCATCCGAGTTGAGTGCAACGCCGGTAAAACGGAAGCTGTCGAACACGTTCGAATACAGGTAGTTTTCTCCCAGAGCCAGACGCGCCTGCATGGCAGGCAGCGCTCGATAGGCATAAAAGCGGCTCCACTCCAGCCGTCGCGCACGACTGTAGCTTTCGTCTTCGATACGGCCCTGCCAGTCTGCACGCAAGCGCCAGGGGCCCGCGTTTGCGCCGAACGTGCCATTGCCGCTCAAGTCGGTTTGACGGGCTGAGCCCTTCCGCCCGCTGGACTTGGCCGTGAGGTTGTAATCCATCAGAGCGCCCGGCACGCCGTTGTCCCACCGGGAAGGCGGATCCCAGTTCCGGGCGTTGTACTCCAGATAGGCTTGCGGCACGGAAATATGCAGGCTAGAGGTCGCCAGATCACCACTGACTTCCATGCCCGCCAGGCTATTGATATGCAGGCACTCGCCGCTCTTCCACCAGCCGAGCCGAGCTTGCATTTCAGGCTTGAGCCCCAGTTGCTCAACCAGCTCGGTCGACAGGCAGGCCTGGCTACCTTTGGGGTCATCGTCAGGAGGGTAAAAAGCTATGCGCTGCTCAGGCAGCCATTGCGAGTTGACCTGCACCTGCAGCGGATAAACGCCAGGCAAGATAAAACCGCTGCGAGAAAATTGGGACAAGTCGATATTGGTACGATCGCTGAGGTCCAGAATATCGGTATTGAACTGAATCTCATCCCCGGCCCATACCTCAGCGCCCAGCGACATCAATCCGCTCAACACGCCGGTGCGCAGTATCATTTGGGCGGCTGAGAGATCCCGCCCGGTAAACAGCCCGTACATTCAGAAATACTCCAGGCGGAAACGCACCGCAGTTCGGTGAGAACCAACCGCTACAGGACGACCATTGCCAACCAGTTGAAGGGTGTAATGCAGCTCCTGGTCCGCTCCGGTCAGAGGCGCCAGGGGCATGGGTACTCCCGGGATGCTTTCCTGCCCTTGGGTATCGGCAATACGCAGGGCCAACCCCCGGGCCGCTCCGCCAATGGCAAACAAGCGCCCGCTGGCATCCGCCAGGCCATCAAACGTCACCCTTACATGCTGCCAGTCAGGCAAGTAACTGCCTGGACGAAAAGAGTCAGGCCTGGCCAATGAGCATTTAATTAAACGCAATGTGAATATCACTGGCAAAGACTGACCCTGACGAATAAGTTGCCCCATGGGCAAAGGGTCGAATTCAACGAGTTGATAAGCGCTACTCGCATCAAGTGCACACGCAGAATCAACAATTTGCCCTTCAAGTGTTACGCGCCCACCCCCCTGACTTGCTAGTGCAGTACACACACCGAAACCAAACGTTATAAACACAAAGAACGAGGTAACCACTACTGAAATCGAGAGTGCTTTCACAGGAAACTCCCACCTGCAATTGCCCTGCTGTCGAACTTCCTACAACAGGGCAACCGGACAACCTACTGATATGCCAGCGCGAAGTTCGTAACAGCAGTAAAAGTACCTGTACCTACAGTAGTGGTTGTAGATGTTTGACCTTTCAACTGAGCACCAAAGGTCAGCGTATTGCTACCCGCCGTAATACCTTTCGGGCGGGTTGCAGTACCCAGCGTTATGGCGGTGCCGTCGAACTCGGTCAGAAGGATGCCCGCACCGGCAACGCCGTTCAGGGCCAATGCTCCTGGCACTGCTGTCGCCCCCGTACCGGTAAAGGTGGCCTTGACTGTATTGTCGGTGAGACCGGTCAATGAACAACCGGTCAACTCGATGTTGAAATATTGCTTGGTACCGATGCCACCATTATTCAGCTGAGATTTGGACACCGAACCCAGCGGAACAGGTTGATCCACACTTTCAGGTGTAATGGAGCAGGCCGACTCCAAAATTTCACCGCTAAACGTGACAGTACCCGATCCTGCTCCCGCAGCACTGGCAACTGATGCCGAACAAGCCAGCAACACCATAGACGCCAAAGCAGACTTGGCAGACTTCATTGCAACACCCATCAAACACCCCCTACAAAAATGCATTACAACAATTGTTTAATAAACTGAAGATTTAGTTTAAGTTTAAATCCCGACACTTATTCATACCCCAAGGAAATAAAAGCGAAAGCCATTAGCTGACTTTTACCCATCCCCACACACCGAAGTAAGAAGCAACTAAACTAACAGCTAACTTTCAAACAAGAAGTAAGGCACTTCCAACTGTCTTGTAGGATCCCACCTAATACAAGATAGATATATAACACCGCACTAGCAGAGATTATTTGACGGAGGCGAATTTAAAAGTCACTACTCGACGCAAAATACCTGCACTCCACCCCGTCAACTGGCAGGCTACTCGTCACGGCGCAAATCCGCCGGGATCGGCAAGTCCTTGAGGGGGTCCGGGCGCTTGCCCTTGCCGGCCTGGTACTGACGGATCTGGTAGACGTAGGCCAGCACCTGGGCCACGGCCAGGTACAAGCCGGCGGGGATTTCCTGCTCCAGCTCCGTGGAGTAATAGATCGACCGCGCCAGCGCCGGCGACTCCAGCAGCAGGATGTTGTGCTTGGTACCGATCTCGCGGATTTTCAGCGCCAGGAAGTCACTGCCCTTGGCCAGCAACATCGGCGCCCCGCCCTTCTCCGGGTCGTACTTGAGGGCCACGGCGTAGTGGGTCGGGTTGGTGATTATGACGTCGGCATCCGGGATCGCCGCCATCATGCGCCGCTGGGACATTTCACGCTGCACCTGACGTATGCGCTGCTTGACCTCCGGGCGCCCTTCCTGATCCTTGTGCTCGTCGCGTACTTCCTGCTTGGTCATCAGCAATTTCTGATGGCTTTCCCATAGCTGTACCGGTACGTCCACCGCAGCGATCAGGATCAATCCGCAGGCCATCCACAACGCACTCCAACCCACCACTTGCAGGCTGTGGATCACTGCCAGTTCCAGCGGCTCATGGGCGATGCGCAGCAGGTCATCGATGTCGGACTTCAACACCAGCAAGGCCACGATCAGGATGATAAAGAATTTAGCCAGGGCCTTGAGCAGCTCCACCAGCGCCTTGGCCGAGAACATGCGCTTGATCCCGGCGGCCGGGTTCATGCGGCTGAATTTGGGCGCCAGGCTGCCCGCAGCAAAGAGCCAGCCGCCAAGGGATATCGGGCCGACCAGGGCCGCGATCAACAACGTGATCAGTACTGGCTGCACCGCGATCAAGGCGATTTTCCCTGAATGCAGCAGAAACGCGCCCATGGAATCCGGGTTAAGCAGCACTTCGCGGCTCAAGCTGAAGTTGTAACGCATCAGCTCCATCAAATCCTGCGCCAGCGCACCGCCAAAAATCAGCAAGCCCGCCGAACCAGCCAGCATGATGGCCAGGGTGTTCAGCTCTTTGGAACGTGCAATTTCACCCTTTTCCCTGGAGTCCTTTTTTCGTTTCTCCGTGGGGTCTTCTGTTTTATCGGCGCCACTCTCGCTTTCGGCCATGGCTATCTGGCCTGCGCAAGATCACGTAAAAACTGCAGGGCCTCAGAGGCCAGCGGTTGATACTGGTTGAGAATGTCCGCCATGCTGATCCACAGGATCACCATGCCCAGCACCAGGGTCAGCGGGAAACCGATGGCAAAGATATTCAGTTGCGGCGCGGCCCGGGTCATTACGCCGAAGGCAATGTTGACCACCAGCAGCGCAGTGATCGCCGGCAGTACCAGAAGCAACGCCGCACCCAGCACCCAGCCGAGTTTATTGGCGATTTCCCAGTAGTGGTTGGGCAACAAGCCACCGCCCACCGGCAAGGTGGTGAAGCTCTCGGTCAACACTTCAAATACAACCAGATGGCCATTCATGGACAAAAACAGCAAGGTCACCAGCATGGTGAAAAACTGCCCGATTACTGCCACGTTGACCCCGTTGGCCGGGTCGACCATGGACGCAAAGCCCATGCCCATCTGGATCGCGACAATTTGCCCGGCGACCACGAACGCATGAAAAAACAGCTGCAATGCAAACCCCAGTAACGCACCGATGACGATTTGCTCGGCAATCAGCATCAGGCCACTGAGATCCAGCGAGTTGACGGCGGGCAACGGCGGCAGGCTGGGCATGATTGCCAGGGTAATCGCCAGGGACAAAAACAACTTGATGCGTTTGGGCACCAGGGTGGTGCCGATGATCGGCATGGTGGTCAGCAGCGCGCCCACCCGGAATAGCGGCAGCATAAAGCTGGCGACCCAGGTACTGATCTGCGCGTCTGTCAGGGCGAGCAGCGACATTTAGCCGATCAACTGCGGAATGCTGCCGTACAACTGCAGGATGTATTCCATAAAGGTCTGCACCAGCCACGGCCCGGCCACGATCAGGGTGACCAGCATCACCAGCAAGCGTGGGAGGAAGCTCAGGGTCTGTTCGTTGATCTGGGTCGCGGCCTGGAACATCGCCACCAGCAACCCCACCAGCAAGCTGGGTATTACCAGCACGGCAACCATCAGGGTGGTCAGCCACAACGCACTGCGAAACAGGTCTACCGCGACTTCTGGGGTCATGGGGTCAAACTCCGCCGAAACTGCTGGCCAGGGTGCCGATAATCAGCGCCCAGCCATCCACCAGTACAAACAGCATGATTTTAAACGGCAACGAGATGATCAGTGGCGAGAGCATCATCATGCCCATGGCCATCAGCACACTGGCCACTACCAGGTCGATAATCAGAAACGGAATAAAGATCATAAAACCGATCTGGAAGGCGGTTTTAAGCTCCGAGGTGACAAACGCCGGCACCAGAATGGTCAGGGGTGCGGCATCCGGGGTGGCGATATCGGTACGTTTGGACAGGCGCATAAACAGCTCAAGGTCGCTGCTGCGGGTCTGCGCCAGCATAAAGTCCTTGATCGGCACTTCAGCCTTGAGGATCGCATCCTGGGCCGAGAGCTTTTCGGCCAGATAGGGCTGCAAGGCATCGTTGTTTACCCGATCGAAAACCGGCGCCATGATAAACAGGGTCAAAAACAGCGCCATGCCGGTAAGGATCTGGTTCGATGGGGTTTGTTGCAAGCCCAGGGCCTGGCGCAGGATCGAAAACACAATGATGATCCGCGTAAAGCTGGTCATCAACATGACAAATGCCGGAATAAAGCTCAGCGCAGTCATGATCAGCAGGATTTGCAGGCTGACCGAGTACTCCTGCTGACCATTGGCCCCGGTGCCCAGGGTTATCGCCGGAATCGACAACGGGTCAGCCCCCAATGCCAATGGCGCGGCCAGTGCCAACAACAGCGCGACTACAAAACGCATCAAGGCTTGTCCTTTTGCTGACCGAGTATTTCCATCAGGCGCTTGGCAAACTCGGGGGTGGCCGGTTGCGCACTACCCGGCACCTGCACCGGCTCCTTGAGCACATGCAGCGGGGTGATCCGGCCCGGCGTAAGACCGAGCAGGATCTGTTCATTGCCCACCTGCACCAGCACCAGCCGGTCCCGCGCGCCCAGGGCCCGGGAGCTGATCAGTTCGATTACCTGGCCCTGGCGCGGGCCCGCCTGCTGTACACGGCGCAGCAACCAGGCCAGGGCAAAAATCAGCCCCAGCACCAGCAGCAGACCCAGTACCAGCTGGGTCAACTGCCCGCCAACACTGGCGCCAGCCACCGGAACCGCTGCGGTCGCAACCACCGGCTCGGCCGCCAGCACACTCAAGGGCAAGCCCAGTAAACCGCCAAGTAGCCGTTTCATTCAGCGCAGCTTCTTGATGCGTTCACTTGGGCTGATCACGTCGGTCAGGCGGATGCCGAACTTCTCGTTGACCACCACCACTTCACCGTGGGCAATCAGGGTGCCGTTGACCAGCACATCCAGTGGTTCGCCGGCCAGACGGTCCAGCTCGATCACCGAGCCCTGATTGAGTTGCAGCAGGTTGCGGATATTGATGTCGGTACTTCCCACTTCCATGGAGATCGACACCGGAATATCCAGAATCACGTCGAGGTTGGGGCCATCCAGGGTCACCGGCTGGTTGTTGCGCGGCACACTGCCGAACTCTTCCATCGGCAGTCGGCTGGAAGAGGGCTTGGTTGCCGCATCGGCCGCCAGTAGCGCGTCGATATCGGCCTGGCCAACATCGCCGGTTTCTTCCAGCGCAGCTGCCCATTCATCAGCCAGCGCCTGGTCTGCAGCGGTTGTATCGTGTTCGTTAGCCATGGGGGTGTCCTCGGCGGGCATTCAATCATTAGCACAGCAAATTCTTGTGGCCAGGCGCCTAGCGCCGACCGATGGGCTCAACCACTTGCAAGGCCAGATTGCCTTTGTGCGAGCCCAGTTTGACCTTGAATGACGGCACGCCATTGGCACGCATCACCAGTTCATCTTCCAGCTCGATGGGGATCACGTCGCCGGGCTGCATATGCAAAATATCGCGCAGGCGTAACTGGCGGCGGGCCACGGTGGCGCTCAGCGGCACACTGACGTCGAGCACATCTTCGCGCAGGGCCTTGCTCCAGCGTTCGTCCTGGTCGTCGAGGTCGGACTGGAAACCGGCGTCGAGCATTTCGCGCACCGGTTCGATCATCGAGTACGGCATGGTCACATGCAGGTCGCCGCCACCGCCGTCGAGTTCGATATGGAAGGTCGACACCACAATGGCTTCGCTGGGCCCGACGATATTGGCCATGGCCGGGTTAACTTCAGAGTTGATGTACTCGAAATTGACTTCCATGATCGCCTGCCAGGCTTCCTTCAAGTCGATAAAGGCCTGCTCCAGCACCATGCGTACCACGCGCAATTCGGTGGGGGTGAATTCACGGCCTTCGATCTTGGCGTGACGGCCATCGCCGCCAAAAAAGTTGTCCACCAGCTTGAACACCAGCTTGGCGTCGAGGATAAACAGCGCCGTTCCGCGCAGCGGCTTGATTTTGACCAGGTTGAGACTGGTGGGCACATACAGCGAATGCACGTACTCGCCGAACTTCATCACCTGCACCCCGCCCACCGCCACATCCGCCGAGCGGCGCAACAGGTTGAACATGCTGATGCGGGTGTAACGGGCAAAACGCTCGTTGATCATCTCCAGGGTCGGCATGCGACCCCGGACAATACGATCCTGACTGGTCAGGTCGTAGCTTTTGACACTGCCGGGCTCGGCAGCGGTTTCGGCCTGTACCAGACCGTCATCGACGCCATGCAGCAGCGCGTCAATCTCATCCTGGGACAGCAGGTCTTGCACGGCCATGTCGTGATCCTACTGCAATACAAAGTTAGTAAAGAGCGCCTGATCGATAACCACTTTGCCGAGTTCTTTTTGCGCAACTTCCTGCACGCTGGCAGTGGTTTTCTGGCGCAATATTTCCTGGCCAACCGGTGTGGCGAGGTCGTCAAAGGCCTGCCCGGAAAACAGCATCACCAGGTTGTTGCGAATCACCGGTATATGCACCATCAGCGCCTTGAGATCGGCAGGGTCGCGCGCTTGCAGGGTCACACTGACTTGCATATAGCGCTGACGGCCATTGGCGTTGAAGTTGACCACAAAGGCCGGGGCCATCGGTTCATAGAGGGCAGGCAGCTTGACGTTCACGTCAGCTTGCGGCACAGCTTCGCTCTTGGGGCTGTGCATGAAATACCAGGTGGCGCCAACAGACAGGCCAATCGCCAGCAGCACAGCCACGACGATCAGGATAATCAGCTTGAGTTTGCCTTTAACGGCGGGGTCTTTTACTGCGTCGCTCGTCGCCATGCCAATAATCCGTCACTTTTCGGTTTTCACAGGTGCCGAGGGTAGGCAGAGCAAGTGTTATGCCAGAAGTGGAGGGATCGAAGGCTTCACGCCAATTCAAATTGCGTAGCAGCTGGCGAAGGAACACTGCAACTGTGGGAGCGAGCCTGCTCGCGAAGGTCGTTCGCGAGCAGGCTCGCTCCCACAATAGGGCTTGACCTGCAACAGAGTATCTACAGGTGTTTTAGTGCTAGCGCTTACGCGTAGTAATCCACCGCGCTGGAGCCCAGCACCACGCTTGGCGCAACCGCAGCCACTTCCACCGGCTCGTCATCAACAAGGCTGTCCAGTCGCTGGCCACCGCCACCGCTACGGGCCTGTTGCTCCTGGCCCTGCTGGCCTTGCCAGTTGCGCTGCTGATCCGACACGTTGACGTCCACCTGGCCCATGCCCTGCTGAGCGAGCATTTCGCGCAAGCGGTGCATCTGACTGTCCAGCGCCTCACGCACACCGGCGTGGCCACTCACAAAGTTGACCTGCGCCGACTGGTCAGCCGCAATATTGACCCGAATATCCAGACGCCCCAGCTCGGCAGGCTCCAGCTGGATATCGGCTGATTTGAGGTTGGCGCTGGAGAGGTACATCACGCGGTTTACAACTTCTTCGGACCAGCCGCTCTGATGCATGGCCAACGGCTGGTTGACCGGCAGCGCATTGGTCGTTTTCGGCACCGCCGCCTGGGTCAGCGCCGCCAGGCGGTTGGCGAAGTCATCCACACGGGTATCGCTGGAGGCGCTTTTCAGGTCCTTGAGACCCTCATCGACCAGGCCTTTAAAGGATTTCTCGCCCCCTTCACCAGTGGTCGAGTCATCGCTTTTATCATCGACCAGCATGGCTATCCCGCTGGCCTGCCCCTGGGCTGCGGCAGGAGCGGCGTCGCTTGATGGAGTTTTGACCGGGGACTGGCTACTGGCCGAAACATGCCCGCCCTGCTCCATCGCCAGGCGCACGGCAGGCATTGCGTCCAGAGGATCGGCTTGAGGATCGAAGGTGTCGTCGTCGGCCGCCAGCGGTGGCGGTGCCTGGGCCGCCAGTTGTGCCACTTGCACCTCAGGGGTGGCCGGTTGCGCG
>NZ_WIWL01000221.1:0-22165 GCF_009600105.1 Pseudomonas sp. FSL R10-0056 | reverse complement strand
ATTTTTGGGTCGTTAGCTCAGTTGGTAGAGCAGTTGGCTTTTAACCAATTGGTCGTAGGTTCGAATCCCACACGACCCACCATGTTCGGCTCCTGTAGCCATAAAAAAAGCGTCCATTGGACGCTTTTTTTATGCCTGTAGGAAACGTAACCCTGTAGTCGCAGCCTTCGTTCTTCGGCAGCTGCTACGAGGTTTTTGCTTCAGCTTGGGTTTGCAGCCTTGTTGTCCGCGTCCTGAAGATCCTGCAGCGCGGCCGAATACTGATCCGCTTCTGCCTTGGGCACCATCTGCCATGACGGCTTGCGCAATGCATAGAAGATAAACGGCGGCACGCCTGCGACGATCAATCCCAGCAACAAAATCCCCGCATATTCGAAAAACGGCATGCTGCTGAAGCTGTTGGGCGGAATAAAGCCGAAAATTAGCGCCACGCAGGTTGAAAACAACCCCAGGTAGCACCAGCCATGCAGCCCCTTGAGCACATAGCCGCGTTTTACATTGGGCTGTGTTTTACGCAGTTTCATGGCCGCCATAAACATGAATACGTAGATGATCAGGTACATCAGCGCAGCCATCGCACTGATCATCCAGAAGGCATCGGATACATTGTCGAGAAAGATGTAAATCGTCGACAGCAGCGTGACGATAACGGCCTGTAAATACAGAATGTTTTTTTGCACACCTTTTTTGTTCACTTCCTGCATCACAGGTGGAAGCATTCCGGCCTTACCGACGAACAGCAAGCCGGTAGACGGCCCGGCAGTCCAGGCCAGTACCCCGCCCAACGCACCGATAATCAGCAAAATGGCCATGATCGGGGTTGCCCATGGCATGTCGAAGCCCTGGAAGAACGCAGCGTAAGCCTGGATAACCCCGGCGGTAAGGCTGGTTGAGTCAGCGGGTACCACCAGCGAAATCGCCACCGTGGGCGGGATAAACACCAGCAGGATCATAAAGAAGGCCAAGAGAATCGCCCGGGGCATTTCCTTTTGCGGGTTACGCAATTCACGGGCGTGAATGGCGTTCATTTCGATACCGGCAAACGCCAGGAAGTTACTCACAATCAGTACCAGGCCGGTAATGGCGCCGGTAAATTCCTGCCAGAAGTCCGGGTGCAGGTTGCGCGAGCCGGATTTGACTGTGGAGTGGGTATCGAAAATGGCCGGGATCAAGGCATCCCAAGTCAACGGGGTGGCTGATTTATGCCCCAGCACCAGCCAGGCGACGCCGAGCAAAACCAGCAGCGCGGCGGGTAATGCGGTGCCCAGCAGCATGAACCATGACGTCAGCTTCGACAGTGCTGTCAGCCCGTTAAGTGCCACAAATGTCGATAGCCAGTATAAAACGATGATGACGGCGGCAGTAAATACACCGCTTTTGGCCAGTTCAGGGTTGATCAGATACGCCATGGTGCTGGCGCCAAACCCGAGCACAATCGGGTACCAGACCACCACTTGTACCCACATGAACCACATGATGAAAAAGCCCGGGCGGTCGCCGTAGGCTTGTCTTACCCAGCCATAAATCCCGCCGTTCCAGCCTGTGCCCAGTTCAGAGGCGACCAGGGATACCGGAATGAAAAACAGCAGTGCGGGGATGACATAGAGAAAGACCGAGCCCAGGCCATAGACGGCCATGCTGGGTAACGAACGAATACTGGCAACAGCGGCAACCATCATAAAGCAGATGGTCAGCCAGGACATGTAGGTTTTAGCTTTGCTGGTGGTGGCCATAAGTATCCCGCTCCCTTACGCGAATTCGTGCAACAGGCTCAGATTGAGCGTGCGGCTAAGGTATTCGGCGGCCAGTTGACCGCGAACGCTGTTACCGGCTCCGTCCAGTGGCGGGGCAAAGGCGGCGATGGCGCACACCCCCGGAACCACCGCCAGAATGCCGCCGCCGACCCCGCTTTTTCCCGGCAGGCCGACTTTGTAGTACCAGTCCCCGGTGGTGTCATACAGGCCATTCAGGGTCATCTCGGAGAGGATTGGCGCCACGTTGTTGGCCCGAACCGCGCGTTTTCCGCTGATCGGGTTGACGCCACCATTGGCCAGGGTAGCGCCCATGGTCACCAGGTCATGGCAGGTGATCGCCACGGAACATTGACGGGTGTAGACGGCGCACACTTCCATCGGGTCGGCGTACATATAGCCGTAACTCTGCAATAGCCAGGCAATGCCGCGGTTGTGCTGGTTGGTCTTGGCTTCCGATTGATAAACCTCGTCGTTGACCGTCAGTTCACGGCCGGCGAAAAGGTTGTAAGTCGCCTGGATCTGGTCCCAGCGCGCTTGCGCCGTATCGGCTTCGAGGAGGCTGACAGTGGCCATGGCGCCTGCGTTTACAAAGGGGTTGAGCGGTCGGCCCTTATGCAGTTCCAGGGCAATCACCGAGTTGAACGGCTCACCTGTGGGGTCGCAACCGATCTTGCTGCGCAAGGCTTGGGGTCCCACTTCATCGAGTACATGGGCGAGGGTGAATACCTTGGAAATCGACTCGATGGCGAAGGCGTAATCGGTGTCGCCCACTTCTGCATGGGTACCGTCGCAGAACATGATGCTGATGCCGAACAGATGGGATGGCACTGAGGCCAGGTAAGGGATGTAGCTGGCGTTCTTGCCGTGCTGATTGCTGGCAAACCGTTGCAGGGACTGGTCCAGCGCCTGTTTTACCGTGCTGTCTACGGTCGTGGGTCTTTGCTTCATCGTGCTCGCTCCGTGAGTACTATCGAGAATCGAGACTATAGATCGGAAAATGCACGGTGGTCGGAAATCGGACGGCAGACCTCAAATGCTTGGCTATGCTGGCTGGGCCGAAGCTGAGCCAGAGTTGCAACGGCGGGCTCATAGATTGACCAATACTCAAGGAGAGTTCACATGGCACTGCACCGTATCAAGCGCAACAAGGACGTCGACCCCGTATTTGGTTCTTCTGCGCTGGCTCATGCCGCTGCAATCAAGCTGTTCCCCGAGGCTGAGCAAGCGCCGGGTGAGGTTTTCCAACTGGTCCACGATGAGTTGTATCTGGATGGAAACTCCAGGCAGAACCTCGCGACCTTTTGCCAGACGTGGGAAGAGGACGAGGTCCACAAGTTGATGGACCTGTCGATCGACAAGAACATGATCGACAAGGATGAGTACCCGCAGTCTGCGGAGCTGGAAAACCGCTGTATTCATATGCTGGCGGACTTATGGCATTCGCCGGAAGCGGCTACCACCATCGGTACTTCCACCGTAGGCTCCAGCGAAGCCTGCATGCTGGGTGGTCTGGCTGCATTGTGGCGCTGGCGTGCGGTGCGCAAGGCGGCAGGCAAGCCGACAACTACGCCGAATATGGTGTGCGGTCCGGTGCAGGTGTGCTGGCACAAATTTGCCCGTTACTGGGACGTCGAAATTCGTGAAGTGCCGATGTCGGAAGGGCATTGGTTTATGACCCCCGAGGACATGCTGGAGCGGGTCGATGAAAATACCATCGTCGTAGTGCCGACCTTTGGCCAGACGTTCACCGGGCTGTATGAAACCGTAAAGCCGTTATCCGATGCTCTGGATGACTTGCAAAAAAGCACGGGTCTGAATATTGATCTGCACGTCGACGGTGCAAGTGGCGCGATGCTGGCTCCGTTTTGTGCGCCGGATATTCTTTGGGATTTCCGCGTGCCGCGGGTCAAGTCCATCAGTACCTCCGGGCACAAGTTCGGTCTGGCTCCGCTGGGCGCGGGCTGGGTGGTTTGGCGGGATGAAAAGGAACTGCCTGAAGGGCTGGTGTTTCATGTGAATTATCTGGGGGGTGATATGCCTACGTTCGCCCTTAACTTTTCACGTCCGGCCGGGCAGATCATCTCGCAGTACTACAACTTCTTGCGTCTGGGGCGTGAAGGCTATGAGCGTATTCATTCAGCCTGCTACCAGACGGCACAGTTTCTTGCGGCTGAACTGGTCAAGGTCGGACCGTTCGAGATGCTCTATAACGGTGACCCGCAGCTGGGGATTCCGGCGTTGACCTGGCGTCTGAAGCCAGGGGCGAAAACTTCATATTCGCTGTATGACCTGGCAGACCGGTTGCGCACCCGTGGCTGGCTGGTACCTGCGTATAGCTTGCCGGCAAATGTCGAGAACGTAGTGGTGCAGCGGATTCTGGTGAAGCAGGGTATGTCGATCGACATGGCCAAGTTGTTGCTGGAGGACTTTGTGCGCGCGGTGAAATTCTTTGACGAGCATCAGCCCCACGGCTTTAAAGGCCGTGAAGCCGAGGCGGGTAATCACGCGGGGCGCTGATTACGCGGCGCTGTAGATACTCTGTTGTAGATCAAGCCCTATTGTGGGAGCGAGCCTGCTCGCGAACGACCTTCGCGAGCAGGCTCGCTCCCACAGTTGCAGTTTTTACTGTCGCAGCCTTCGGCAGCGACTACAGAGTAGTCGCACTTAGTGCAGTTTCAGGCGCGGCTCGGTGCCGCGTCCGATCCTGCTGCCCAGCATCAGCATCAAGGTGCGGAAGGTGCCGTACAGCGCCATCTGGTGCATGCGATATAGCGAGATGTAGAACATCCGCGCCAACCAGCCTTCCAGCATAACGGTACCCATCAGGCTGCCCATCAAGTTACCCACAGCCGAAAAGCTCGATAGGGAAATCAGCGAGCCATAATCGCGGTAGGTGTAGTCCGGCAGCTGAGTTTTACCTTCAATGCGCAATTTCAGCGACTTGGCCAGCAACGACGCCTGCTGGTGAGCAGCCTGGGCGCGAGGCGGCACCAGCTTGTCGGTGCCGGGTTGCGGGCAGGCGGCGCAATCGCCAAAGGCAAAAATATTCTCGTCACGGGTGGTTTGCAGGGTAGGGCGTACCACCAACTGGTTGATGCGGTTGGTTTCCAGCCCGGCAATTTCCTTCAAGAAGCCAGGTGCACGAATGCCCGCAGCCCAAACCTTCAAACTTGCAGGAATCACCTGACCATCTTTGGTTATCAAGCTGTCAGCAGTTACTTCGCTGACTGCGGAGTTGGTCAGCACGGTGACCCCGAGTTTTTCCAGGGTTTTATGCACAGGCCCGCCGATACGGTCCGGCAGGGCAGGCAATACCCGTGGGCCCGCTTCGATCAGGGTGATATGCATGTTTTCCGGCTTGATCCGGTCCAGGCCATAGGCTGCCAGTTCGTGGGCGGCATTGTGCAGTTCGGCAGCCAGCTCGACTCCGGTTGCACCTGCGCCGACAATGGCCACGCTGATCTGTTCGAGCGTATCGCTTTGCCCTGCGTGGGCACGCAGGTAATGATTGAGCAGTTGCTGATGAAATTTCTCGGCCTGCTTGCGGGTATCGAGGAACAGGCAGTGTTCGGCCGCGCCTTTGGTACCGAAGTCATTGGTGGTACTGCCCACCGCAATCACCAGGGTGTCGTAACCCAACTCGCGGGCAGGTACCAGTTCCTGGCCGTTTTCGTCGAGGGTTGCCGACAATGAGATCTTTTTCAGTTCACGATCCAGCCCGCTCATGCGGCCCAGCTGGAACTGAAAGTGATTCCATTTGGCCTGGGCGACGTAGTTGAGCTCGTCTTCCGATGAGTTCAATGAGCCGGCAGCAACTTCATGCAGCAGCGGTTTCCAGATATGGGTCAGGTTGGCATCGACCAGCGTGACGCTGGCCTTGCCGCGCTTACCCAGAGTCTTGCCCAGGCGGGTCGCCAACTCCAGGCCGCCGGCGCCGCCGCCGACGATAACAATACGATGGGTCATGGATATCACTCACAAGGCTTGAAAAAAATTCTGTGCCTGAGTGGCCCCGGGCGAGCGCAATGCAGCTCATAGCGCCAGGTAACTCAGGAAACGGCTCAAAAGGCCCATGCCGATCACCGCGATCACCACTATGGCAAGGAGCAGCCAGGGCCTGAAAGGGCGGCGCTCAACCTGATTTTGTGGCAATTGAAGGTACTCTTCGACACGCTTCAGATCATCGGGGTTCAGGCGACTGGGCATATTTTTGGCCTCGTCAAATAGACGTTGCTGGGTATGTAAAAGCTACAGCATTGATCAACCGGGATGAAATGAAGCATAGCCGTGCGGGCCTAACGGCTCGACCCGCAGTTCGTCGTCTAGACGAATGATCCCGCTTTCGATTACCCGGGCCGTGATCCCGCCGTGGCCACGTACCGCCTGAAAAGTCCCCTGGCCCAGACGCTGCTCCAGTCGGGCACAAGGCTGACACCAGCCAGTGGTTTCGAAAATGGCCTGGCCAACCTTGAAGCGCCGGCCTTTGAGGCTGAACAGGTTGATTCCGCGGATCACCAGGTTGCGGCGCAAGTCCTGCGCCAGGATCGGTTGATCCGCCGTGCGCCCCAGCAGTGAGCTGATAACGGCCAGGTGTTCCCATTGTATCAGCGTCACCTGGCGGGCATTGCGGGCGCCGGGCCGGGCATGATCGCCGGTCAGCCCGGCTTCGCGGCGGGCTTCAACCGCGTCGAGTTCGAGCATGTCTGCCCGGGACTCGGGGCGTACGCCGATCCAGCACACGCGCCCGGTTTGCGGCACATTGGCAATAAGCGCCTGCAACGGGCTCACAGGCTGATACCCACATCAAAAATAATGCTGCGTCCCAGGTTGTTGCGCAAAAAATCCGGTGCGTCCGGTTGGGCAAACAGCACCCGGGCAAAGGTCGGCCCTACCAGCGACAGCGAGCGCCAGCCCTGGCGCAAATATTCAGTCGGCGGCGGAAAGTGGCTGTTAAGGTCCAGCACTTCGCGCTTGAGGCTGGAAAACGCAATGATATCCAGCTGCCCCAGGTCGATATCGCGCTCTTTGTAGTTAGTGGCTTTTTTATGCAGGGTCGGGCCCAGCCGCTGCAACAGCTTGCTCGCCGGAATCCGTTTGGGCCGTGCTTCGCGACGGACCAATTGGCTAAGGGAGTAGGCGCTGCGCCTGCGCTGCAGTTCTGCGCGCCATTCATCGTTCAGGCGCCGGCCCTCATCGAGGACAAAGAACACCTCAAAGCGTGCATCGCCGAACAGCACATCGGGAGGCTCCTGGCCCGCCTGCCGGAAGTCTTCACTGTGGTAGGGGATATTCAGGCCTTGCAACAGGCGCTGGCAGACCCAACGCTCACGCTCCCATTTGCGGGCATTGGATAAAAAGGCATTGGCTTGCTCGGCCTGAATGGTGAGCAGGCGTAAATAATCTGAGTCGTCCATGCACGCAGCTTAGCCTTGAAACAGGTGTTACTGAAAGTCCGGGTGTAGACTCAGTCGCATCCGACAGGGAGGGTTGAACGGTGTGTTTTGACAAGGCAGGGCAAGGCCGATGATAAGTACACAGGTGTTATCCACACAAACGCTGGTCATCGGCTGGCTGATCTATGTTCCCGTTGTGCTGTGGGCCATCTGGCGTGCTCCCTGGGTTGAGCTGTTTACCGATACGCGGCGCCAGCACCTGTTGTTTGGCACGGTGTTCGGGCTGTTTTTGCTCTGGCTGGTACGGCGTGACTTTGATGGCGGGGTGTCTTACCACTTTATTGGCCTGACGGTGGTCACGTTGCTGCTCGACTGGCCGCTGGCAGTGGTCGGTGCGCTTCTGGCGCAAGTCGGACTGGTGTTGCTGGGGCGTCAGGAGTTGGCCGCGATGGGTGTCAACGGCGTGCTGCTGATTCTGTTGCCGATAGCAGTGACCGAAGGGTGTGCGCGTATGGTCGAGCGTGCGCAACCGCGTAACCCCTTTGTGTATATCTTTTGCTCGGGTTTTTTTGCCGCAGCGTTGGCGGCGTTGCTGTGCATAGGGGCGGTGCTGGGTGTGTTGTGGCTGGACGGGTTGTTCGTCATGCCGTATTGGCTGGAGGACTTTGTCGGCTATCTGTGGCTGATCATCTTTCCCGAAGCGTTTATCAACGGGATGCTGGTAACGGCACTGGTGGTGTTCTGCCCGGAGTGGCTTGAGACCTTTAACCGCACCCGCTACCTGGCGGCGCCATGGAAGGATGATGGAGAAAAGCCGTAATCGCCGACGCAGGCTGCGAGATGGACCGCAGGGCCTGTGCTCTTTAAAAGCACGACCCCTTCGGGCTCGATCGCAGCCTTCGTACCTCGTCAGCGACTACAGGATTTGGCTTTTAATGTAAGCGCTCGCTCAGGTCTTCGGAAAACAGATCATCTTCAGCATCCGGGCTGACCGGGATCTTGTGTTCCTCGCTGGCCCAGGCACCCAGGTCGATCAGCTTGCAGCGGTCCGAGCAGAACGGGCGAAAAGCGTTGGTGGTATCCCATTGCACGGCTGTGCCACAGGTCGGGCAGTCGATGGTCATAGGTTTGGTCATGGTTGGCCTCCACGCAAAGTTAAATAAAAGTGATGCAGGCGCTCGACCTCAGTCTGCAGCGCCTTCAGATCCTTGTCATTGACCAGCACATCGTCAGCGTGACGAAGGCGATCTTCGCGGCTGGCCTGTGCCTTGAGAATGGCCTGGACTTGCTGTTCGGTGGTGTTGTCACGCACAAGGGTGCGCTGCATCTGCAGGGCTTGCGGTGCATCGATCACCAGGACACGTTGAGTTGTGGTGTATTGGCCGGACTCGATCAGCAGCGGCGAAACCAGAATGGCGTAAGGCGATTTTGCCTGTGCCAGATTGTTTGCGATCTCTTCACGAATCAGTGGGTGCAGCAGTGCTTCAAGCCAGCGGCGTTGCTCGGGGTCGGTGAAGATCAGATGGCGCAATGCGCCACGATTGAGTTGCCCGTCGGCTTGCAGCACCTGTGCTCCAAAGTGTTCGGCAATACTGGCCAGCGCCGGGCGTCCCGGCTCAACGACCCAGCGCGCCGCATGATCGGCGTCCACCACATGTATGCCCAACGCGGCAAAGTGCTCGGCAGCGGCACTTTTACCACTGCCGATACCGCCGGTAAGCCCGAGAATCCAGGGTTTGGAGGGTGGAGTCATCATGTCAAACCGAAACCTGCCAATAGAAGCCGGTTATTTGACCACCCCAGAGCAATGCAATCCAGCCGGCAATTGCCAGATACGGCGCAAAGGGGATCGGGGTACTGGTTTTGGCCCGGCGCATGGCCAAAAGCCCCAGCCCCACCGTCGCCCCCAGCAGTGAAGAGAGCAGGAGGGTTAGCGGCAGAACCGCAACCCCGCCCCATGCCCCGAGTACGGCCAGCAACTTGAAATCGCCGTAGCCCATGCCGTCCTTGCCGGTGACCAGTTTGAATATCCAGAACACCGACCACAGGCTTGCATAGCCCAGCGCGGCCCCCCATACGGCCTGCCCCAAAGTGGTGAACAGGGAGAAGCTGTTGAGCAACAATCCCAGCCACAGCAGAGGCAAAACCAGCACATCAGGCACGATTTGATGCTCGATATCGATCAGGCAAATGCCGAATAACCCCCAGGTCAGCAGAAGCATCCAGCCCGCCTGGGCGCCAAAACCGAAATGCCAGGCGACAAAAGCCGACAATACCGCGCAGGTCAGTTCCGTAAGGGGATAGCGCAGGCTAATGGCACTTTTGCACTGCGAGCATTTGCCACGCAAAAACAGGTAGCTCAGTAGCGGGATGTTCTCCCGGACGCGCAGCGAATGCTGGCAATTGGGGCAGTGAGAGCGCGGGCGCAGCAAGTTATACACAGGGCCTTTGGCTGGCTCGGGCAAATCCAGCACCTCGCGGGCCTGGGCTTGCCATTCCTGTTCAAGCATTTTTGGCAATCGCCACGCCAGCACATTGATAAAACTGCCTGCCAGCAAGCCGAGTATCAGTGCGCAGGCAATAAAAGCGTCGGGGTGACGGCTCAGCAAATCAATCATGCTCATATTACCCGGCCAAGGTTGAATATCGGCAAGTACATGGCGATGACCAGCCCGCCAACCATGACTCCAAGTACCACCATGATTATCGGCTCCAGCAAGGTTGTCAGGTTGTCGACCAGAGTGTCGACCTCGCTTTCATAATAGGCGGCAACCTGGTCAAGCATGCTGTCCAATGTGCCGGATTCTTCGCCAATAGCTGTCATCTGGATTGCCATGCCCGGGAATACTCCGGCAGCGGCCATGGCCACATGGATCTGGCTACCCGTTGCAACCTGCTTCTTCAGTCGTAGCACCGCGTCTTTGTACAGGCTATTGCCAGTGGCGCTGGCTACGGAGTTCAGCGCTTCGAGCAATGGCACGCCGGCAGCCAGGGTCGTCGACAGCGTGCGGGCAAAACGGGCCATGGCTGACATGTGCAGCAGATTGCCCATGACGGGCAGTTTCAGCAGCCAGCGATCAACACGCTGGCGCCAGGTTGCGCAGTGCTTGTAGCGATGGTGAAGGCCTGCAAGGGTGATGCCGCAAAAAAACAGGAGCCATAGACCATGCGCCTGAAGGCTGTCAGACAGGCCGATCACCCACAAGGTAAGCACTGGCAGTTGCGCGTCGAATGAGCGGAAAACGCCCTGGAACTGCGGAACCACTTCGATCAACAAAATGCCGCACACCGCCAGCGCGACCACGAGCACGGCGCTGGGGTAGGTCATGGCTTTTTTGATTTTCTTTTTCAGAGTGGCGGTCTTTTCCCTGTAGGTCGCCACCCGTTGCAGCAACACGTCCAGAGCCCCGGCCAGTTCGCCAGCTTCGACGAGGCTGCAAAACAGAGGATCGAAATGTGCCGGTTTTTTGCGCAGCGCCGCCGACAGGCTGGTGCCTGCGCCGATGTCTTGCTGGAGTTCGGTGACCTGCTGGCGCATGGCACGGCTCTCGAAACCGTTGGCGATAACCTTCAGAGCTTGCTGCATAGTTATGCCCGCGCTGATCAGGGTAGCCAGTTGGCGGGTGAACAGGGTGATATCCAGTGCCGTGACCGATTTGCCCGCATTCAGTGTGTGACTGTAATGGCGGCGGATTTTACTAACGGTAATACCTTGGCGGCGTAGCTGGATCCGAATCATTGTGTGGTGTTCCGCCGTGATTTGCCCGCTGGTTTTAATGCCATTTCGATCGGTGCCTTCCCACTGGTAAAGGCTGTATTTAACGGCCTGTGTTGCCATGCATCGATCCTTGGAGCGCGGCGCGCCCGGCTGTGCTGTAAGCCCAAAGACTAGATGCTCCGAGCTTTGACCCGGAAAGTTGAGAGTGACCAGAAGTGTCAGCGATGCAGTTGTGGAGCAACGGCCCACTAACCTTGATAGCCTGTGCGCACTTTTTTGCCTGCACAGCACTGCCTGGCACCTGTGGGTGCCCCTTTTCTGGAGACTTCATGTGAAACAACAACAAGGCTTCACCCTGATCGAACTGATGATTGTGGTTGCAATTATCGGTCTGATTGCTTCGTTCGCATTTCCGGCTTACCACGAGCACGTGATGAAGACCCGTTTTGCCGAGGTGAACACCATCAGCAATACCTACAAGACTGCCGTCGCCCTGTGCTACAGCCAGACCAATGATCTGATGGCCTGTGATGCGGGCACCAACGGCATCCCGGGGCCGGCCGAAGCGACGGAAAACCTGGCAGCGGGCATGACGGTGGTCGATGGTGTGATTACCATGGCGGGGACCCAGGCAGCAGGCGGCTGGGTCAGCGTATTGGTGCCGACCTCGAGCAATTCGGGGGGCACCCTGAACTGGACGCAAAATGGCACCTGCCTGGCCAGCGGTGCGTGCAAATAACCCGTGATGGTCGTAATGCCGAGTGTGTGAAGCCTGGGCGCCAAGGGCTCAAGAATATCGCGATTTACTAACAACCTTGGTCAGCAGGCTCGCTCCTGCAGCGGCACACATGCGGCAATTGCCGGTTTTTTCCAGCGCTGCTAGTTTTACTGATACCGCCGGTGTAGCTCAGTCGGTAGAGCAGCGCACTCGTAACGCGAAGGTCGCAGGTTCGATTCCTGTCTCCGGCACCACTTAAAAAGCCATCCGGTCAATGCCGGGTGGCTTTTTCGTTCAGGGGCAGCACCAGGCACTTTGACGTCCGAAAATGGCGAGAATCGGCCAAAACGCGGTGCTATTCTGCGGACCATGAATACAGATAACCGCCTGTCAACGCCCAGTACCGCTGCCTGCGAAATCGCTCGCCTGAGCCGTGATGCGCGGTTTGACGGGGTGTTTTTCACTGCCGTACTCAGCACCCGGATCTACTGCCGCCCCGTGTGTCCGGCCCGTGCGCCAAAAGCCGAAAACGTGGTTTATTACCCCAGCGCGGCAGCGGCTCAGGCCCAAGGCTTTCGCCCCTGTTTACGTTGTCGGCCCGAGCTGGCACCGGGTAATCAGCTTTGGTTGCAGGGCGAGCATCTGGTGTCGCGCGCCTTGACGCTGATTAATGAGGGTTACCTGGCAGAGCACTCGCTGGAAGAGTTGGCTGAGCGCATGGACATCGGTGCGCGGCAATTGCGTCGTCTGTTTGTTCACTATCTCGGGGCGCCGCCGATGGCCGTGCATTCCACCCGGCGCCTGCTTTTTGCCAAGCAACTATTGACCGAAACCGACCTGTCGATCACTGAAGTGGCAATGGCTTCCGGCTTTGGTAGTCTGCGTCGTTTCAATGCGGCTTTTGCCGAAGCCAATCATGCCGAGCCCCGTGCCTTCAGGCGCAGCCCGAAGACACGGGCAGACAAGGCGCTGGTGTTGCGCCTGGGCTATCGCCCGCCTTACGACTTTGCAGCCTTGCTGGGCTTTCTGCAGACCCGGGCCTTGCCCGGTATCGAACGGGTCGATGGCCACAGTTATCAGCGGGTGTTTGGCAGCCCTGAAGCTCCCGGCTGGCTGAGGGTCAGCGCCTGGCCGGGTGAGCAGCATGCATTGCAGCTGGAGCTGCGCAATGTGCCACCGGGGCAGATGCTGGCGGTGGTCACGCGGATTCGGCGCATGTTCGATCTGGATGCCGACCCGCTGGCCATCGCCCGTACCTTGAGTGCCAGCCCGCTGCTGGCGCCTGTGATCGGGCGTTATCCGGGGCTGCGATTGCCGGGGGGCTGGGACGGTTTTGAAGTGGCGGTGCGGGCCGTGCTGGGGCAGCAAGTCAGTGTGGCTGCAGCACGCACCCTGGCCAGTCGAATCGTGCAGCGCCATGGTGTTGCCATTGAAGCCGACAAGGGCTCGGGGCTGGATCGTCTGTTTCCCGGCCCTGAGCAGCTGGCGCAAGCCGATCTTGGGCAAATGGGCATAACCCAGGCGCGCATCAATACGATCCAGGGCATCGCCCGCGCCCTTGCACAAGGGCGTGTCGACTTCGCCGTGGAGCAACCCCTGGAGCGTTTTATCGAGCGCTGGGTACAACTGCCCGGTATTGGCGAATGGACCGCGCATTACATCGCCATGCGCGTGCTCAAACACCCAGATGCATTTCCGGCCGCCGATCTGATTCTGCGCCGTGAAGCCAACCCCCAGGGTGAGCCGTTAAGTACCAAAGCGCTGCAGGCACTGGCTGAAAGCTGGCGCCCGTGGCGGGCCTATTCCGTGATGTATTTATGGCGCGCAGCTACCGATTCGATTACAGCGCGCAAGGTGTGAACATGACGCAGATTTACTACGAACAAATGCCATCACCGATTGGGCCACTGTTTCTGGTCGCTGATGATGAAGGGTTGCGCGAAGTGCGTTTCGAGTTGGATCGCCGGCCCCATGTACCACAGGACGGGTGGGTGCATTCGCCACCAAAGCTTGCCGAAGTTCGCCGTCAACTGGAGGAATATTTTGCGGGTGAGCGTCAGACGTTCGACCTGTTTCTCAAGCCGCTAGGCACCGACTTTCAGCAGTCGGTATGGCAGGCCCTGACCACCATTCCCTTTGCGGTAACCACCAGTTACGGCCAGATTTCACAGCAGATCCATCGGCCCAAGGCGTCCCGGGCAGTGGGAGCGGCGAACGGGCGCAATCCGATCCCGATCATCATCCCGTGCCATCGGGTGATTGGCAGCAATGGCACCTTGACCGGTTTTGCCGGAGGTCTGGCAGCCAAGCAATGGCTGCTAGAGCATGAGATCAAGTGCCGCCGGCACGGCTGATGCAAAACCTGTGCTTTTTGTGGGAGCGGGCTTGCTCGCGATGCGGGCACCGCGGTGTATCTGGCGAACCCCAGTGAGGCCATCGCGAGCCAGCCCGCTCCCACAGCAAAGGTGTGCAGGGCTTACAGGCTCAACCGCATCGACAGATCCACCGCCTTCACATCCTTGGTCATGGCGCCAATCGAGATGTAGTCCACGCCGGTTTCGGCGATCGGACGCAAGGTCGACTCGTTGATACCGCCGCTGGCTTCCAGCATGGCCTTGCCCGCGTTCAGGCGTACCGCTTCGCGCATGTCATCCATGCTCAGTTCGTCGAGCATGATGATATCCGCACCTGCCGCCAGCGCTTCATTCAGTTCTTGCAGGCTTTCCACTTCGATTTCAACCGGCTTGCCAGGGGCAATCTTGTGCGCGGCACTGATGGCTTGCGCGATACCGCCGCAGGCAGCGATATGGTTTTCCTTGATCAAAAAGGCGTCGTACAGACCAATACGGTGATTGTGGCAGCCACCACAGGTTACTGCGTACTTCTGCGCCATACGCAAACCCGGCAGGGTCTTGCGTGTGTCCAGCAGCTTGACCCGCGTATCGGCCACCTGATCAGCGAGGTGCTGGGCATGGGTGGCGACGCCTGACAGCATTTGCAGAAAGTTCAGCGCGCTACGTTCACCGCTGAGCAGCGAGCGGGCCGGGCCTTCAAGATGAAACAGTACCTGGTCGGGGCTCACGCGATCGCCATCGGCCACCTGCCAATGCACGGCAACCCGAGGGTCAAGCTGGCGGAACACAGTGTCGACCCAGGCTGTGCCGCTGATCACTGCTGCTTCACGGGTAATGATCGTGGCTTTGGCCAGGCGCTCGGCCGGGATCAGCCGTGCAGTGATATCGCCGCTGCCAATATCTTCGGCTAACGCACGGCGCACGTTGGCTTCTATTTCGGCAGTGAGGTCGGCCAGGCGTAAATTCGGCATAACGAGCTCCACAAACAAAGTGCGCCGATTATAGGGGCATGCCACCGGTGAACCCAAGGTGTGCGAAGAGTCACATGCAAATACCTGCAATGTGCTGTTTTCGGCACTTTGAACATTAATTTGCACCTGCAATCACTCAAATGAAGAGTCCGCTGGTACAAGCGCCATCTTTTACAAGATAATCCGCCTTGCTATTGGCGCCATAGCTTTGACGTGCTGCCATTGCCCTAAATTCCGATTCACCGGCCAGTGCCCAATGCACTCGCCGGTTTCTGTTAGTGAGCGGCAAAAATGGCTCTGACCACGCGCGTTCACTGGCAAACGAAGAAATCCTTCCGGGAGGCCAGGATGCAAAATGACGGGAAAGTGGGGCCTGGGAGCAGGACCACTAAGGAGTTGGCGATGCACTCGCCGCTTACCCGCCTGCCTGTGATCCTGCTGCAGGTGCATGACAAGGCTGCGCAGCAGTTGCGCAACGAACTGCAGGTGCTGTTCGAAAATGCCGACCAGACCCTGTTTGAAATGGCCGACAAGGCGCAGAGCGATACCGATCAGAGCCTGTTCTTTGAGGCCATGCGCGATGTGCGGCTCAAACGTAAAAGCATTGAACGCGGTTTTCTTGAGCGTCTGTTCGATGCCTTTATCCGTCTGACCCTGCCTGATGTCAGTGAGCCAGCCCTGCACGTCGTTCCCGCGGGGCATGCGGTGTTCTCGCTGATGGCCGATAACATTGAGCGCGCTCAGGTAACCAATGCAATGGTGACGAAGGTCCTGAGCCGCAACCAGCTGGCTTTGTGCCAGTTGAGCACACGCCTCAACACCCTGAGCTGCATGCCACTGGATGAACAGAACAACCCGCTGGGGCCGGCGATGCTGTGCGAATATTTTTTGCAGGCCGAACGTGACCAAGGCATGGACATCAAGGTCAAGCTGATCATGCTGCGCCTGTTCGACAAGTACCTGCTCAGTCAGACCGGGCAGCTGTACGCCGACGCCAACCAGCTGTTGATTGCCACCGGAGTGCTGCCAGATCTGTCGGACAGGGAGTCGTGCTGCGCCGCCAAAGCCGATATCCATGCCCAGGAATTGCCAGGGGCGGGTGAGGATGCGAGTAACCTGATCGGGCTTTTGTTCGACTACATCAGCGATGATCGCAACCTTTCGCAGCCTTTGAAAAAACTGCTGGGCTTGTTGCGTGAACCCATGCTCCAGATCGCCCGGCGTGATCAGAACTTCTTCAGCTGTGACAGCCATCCGGCCCGGCGTCTGCTCAATGTCATGGCCGATGCAGCCATTGGCTGGGACGCCGGTGCCAATAGTTGCAACGATCCGCTGTACCGCAAGGTCGAGCACGTGGTGCTGCAATTGGCCCGGTACGCGGGCAATAATCCGGCGCTGCTTGAGTCGTTGCTGCATGATTTTTCGATGTTTACCCGCGGCGAGCGCAGCCGCACCGAGCTGCTTGAGCAGCGCACCCGGGATGCCGAACAGGTGCGCTGCCGCCCTGCGGTGCAGCGCAACCCGGTGCGCTCATGGCCTTCACCGGTTCTCGATGAGCAAGCTCAGTTGGGGTTGTTGTTGGTCAGTCAGTTGCGGGTTGGGGCCTGGATCGAACTGCAAGAAGATGAGACCACCCGCCTGCGTTGCAAGCTGATTACGATTCTTGAGCCGGACGGTACGCATATCTTTGTAAACCGTATCGGGGCCAAGGTGCTGGAAAAAAGCCGCAACGATTTAATCGTGCACCTGCGCAATGGCAGTATCCTGCTGGTCGATGACCGCCTGTTGATTGATCGGGCTCTGGAGTCGGTGATAGACAGTTTGCGTCAGGCTGGCGGCGAGTAATCGCGTATAGCGCAGATTGCTCCCCATCGATGCGCGCATCGCGGCATACTGGGCCTTTGGTTTTGCCTGTTAAAGGAGCCTGTATGCAGATGGACCCCGCGAGCGGCTGGTTTCAAGGCGTGCGCCATTGCCCGTCACCCAACTTCAATGCGCGCCCGGGTGATGAAATCTCCCTGCTGATCATTCATAACATCAGCTTGCCGCCGGGGCAGTTCGCCACCGGTAAGGTCCAGGAATTCTTCCAGAATCGACTGGACGTCACAGAACATCCTTACTTTGAAGGTATAAGTGCCCTGCGCGTGAGCGCACATTTTCTGATCGAGCGTGACGGCACTGTTACCCAGTTTGTCTCCTGTTTTGATCGCGCATGGCATGCTGGCGTTTCGAGCTTCGAAGGACGTGAGACCTGCAATGATTTTTCTCTGGGCATTGAACTTGAGGGCACCGATGAGCTGCCTTTTACGGATGCCCAGTATCAGGCTCTGACAACCTTGACCCGACAGTTGCAGATGCAGTTTCCTGCCATTACCCGACACAGGATTTGCGGCCATAGCGACGTGGCGCCGGGACGCAAGACGGACCCGGGACCGGCTTTTGACTGGACGCGTTTTCGCAGCGCGTTGCAGCACACAGGAGATAAACAATGAGTTTTGTGGTGTTACTGCTGGCGATTGTGGTCGAGAAATTCTCGGGGCTGCGTCAGCGTCTGCAGCGTGATGGCGGCTGGTTGCGCGAGTTGCACAAACTTGAAACCAGCCCAAGGCTTGGCAACAAGCCATGGTGGGTGTTGTTTATCCTGATTGCCTTGCCTGCGGCGGTGCTGGGCTTGCTGCTGGTGGTACTGCATCCGGTGGCTTATGGCCTGTTGGCACTGCCGATACATTTATTGGTGGTGATCTACAGCCTTGGGCGTGGAGACTTGCTGGGGGGGCTCGGGCCGTTTCGTGATGCCTGGCGTCGTGGTGATTTGCAGGCCGCCGCCCATGTTGCCGAGCGTGACCTGAGCATAAATGCGGACAGCGGTGAGCAATTGCTGGAGAGGGTGCAGGGGCATTTGTTATGGCAGGCCTACCAGAGCTTCTTTGCGGTTATTTTCTGGTACTTCCTGCTGGGGCCGGTGGTGATCCTGAGCTATCGCCTGCTGGCCCTGGCGCAGGAGCACAGCCAAAACCCGGCGCTGGTGGAGCGTGCCGGGCAATTGCGCCATGCTTTTGACTGGTTGCCGGTGCGGTTGCTGGCCGCGAGTTTTGCCCTGGTGGGTAATTTTGCAGCGGTTAGCCGGGTGATGTTGCATGAGTTGCTGAGCTGGGACATCAGTGCTGCGCAGCTGATCAACAAAGCCGGCTGCGCAGCTGCTGAAATCCCTGCGCCACAGGCCGGGCCTGAGGGCGTGAGCAGCCTCGACACCCTGTGGGCCTTGCTGCTGCGGGCGGCGGTGTTGTGGTATGCGTGCTTCGCGGTGTGGGCGTTGTTGCTCTGAGATTACACAAGATCTGTAGCAGCCTCGTTCCTTCGGCAGCTGCTACAGGGGTATAAGTCAGCGCTTCCAGCCAAAGACTTCGCAGGCATTAGCTGTTGTCGCCTTTGCCAATTGCTCGGGGCTGATGCCCATTATCTCGGCCAGCGCCCGGCAAATATCAGGCAGGTACTGCGGGCTGTTGCGCTGGTTGGGGTACATGGCCGGGGCCATGCCGGGGGCATCGGTTTCCAGCACGATGGCGTCCAGCGGCAGATCAGGTAGCACTTTGCGCAAGCGCAAGGCTTGTGGCCAGGTGGCAGCCCCCCCCAGGCCCAGCTTGAATCCCAGTTTTATATATTCACGGGCTTCTTCGCGACTGCCTGAAAAGGCATGAACAATCCCGCCACGCTGAAGCTTGAAACGCTTGAGGGTGGCGATTACCTGCGCATGGCTGCGCCGAACATGAAGCAGGGCGGGCAGATTAAAGTCGGCGGCCAATTGCAATTGGGCTTCAAACAACTGTTGCTGGATCTGGCGGTCCAGCTCGGGCAGAAAGTAGTCCAGGCCGATCTCGCCCACAGCACACACCTGAGGATGCCCTGCCAGGCGGCTCAGCCATTGCCCCAGTTCAATCATATGCTCGGGGCGATGCTCATTGATGTACACCGGGTGCAGGCCAAACGCGGCATACAGTTGGCTGTCGGTTTGGATCAAGTCCCACACGCTCTGCCAATTACTCTGATAAACCCCCAGAACCACCATGCTCTCAACCCCCAGTGCCCGACTGCCCGCCAGTATCTGTGGGCGGTCGGCGTCGAACTCAGGGAAGTCGAGGTGGGTGTGGGTGTCGATCAGTTGCATACTCAGGCCTGATGGATACGTTGTTTGAAGTTACGGGCAATGGCATGGATGCCGGGTACGTAGTTTTGCTCTTCAATCGCCGCCAGGGCCAGGTTCAGGGCTGTTTCGGCAATCAGCTTGTGTTGTTGGCCCATAGCATTGACTGGCAGCGGCAGGAAGTCCAGCAACTGGGTGTCACCAAACGTGGCAAGGCGCAATGGCGGGCGCTGGGTCGGGTGCTCCAGCAACGCGTCGAACATCCCTTGCAACAGCACATATGAAGTGGTGATCAGCGCTTCGGGGAAGTGGCCCTGGCGTGCCAGCAAATCATCAATGATCCGCCGTCCACATTCACGGCTGAACGCACTGCCGTGTTCGATCAGGACCTCGCCCTTGAACCCTTCGACCGCTTGCTTGAAACCCGCTTCACGGGCCTGGCTGACGCTCAGTTCGGGGCGCGCACCGATCAACACAATCTGGCGCGGCAAAGGCTGCAACAGACTGCGGGTCAATTGCAGGCTGGCTTCGCAATCATCACTGATTACCGAGCAGAAGCGCTCCGGCTCCAGGGTCCGGTCGATGGCGATGATGGGCATGCCCAGGTCCTGCAACTGGCGGTAGCTGTCATCTTCTGCGGGCAAGCAGCTGGCTACGAACAGGGCATCGCAGCGACGGGCACGAAACAGCTTGAGCAATTGGCGCTCACTGTCCGGTGCATCGTCGGAGCTGGCGATCAGCAACTGATAGCCGCGGGCACGGGCGCCTTGTTCGAGCTGCTTGGCCAGGCGCGCATAACTCGGGTTTTCGAGGTCCGGCAGGATGAACCCCAAGGTGCGCGTGTGTCGGCTGCGCAGCCCGGCTGCCTGCGGGTTGGGAGTAAAGCCGTGCTCCTCGACCACCGCACGTACGCGCTCGACCGTGCTGCTGCTGATGCGCTGCTGTTCGGCTTTTCCATTGATGACATAGCTGGCAGTCGTTACGGAAACACCTGCCAATTGAGCGATATCACTGAGTTTCACGCCGAAAATTCCTTATTTTTTGTAGTACATGTCGACATTGTGAACAATCCTAACCGATAAAGGCAGCCGACCATCGTCTGTCATGGGTGCGCTGTATTTATTTGCGACATCTACCCGCTGCCGCCAGGCAATACGACAAGTTGGACTTCAAGCGCGGGCAATTATGCAGTAACGTGCCGGGTATTCTTGATTAAACGTTTCAGCCTGCGCATTTAAAGGCCTCGAACCCGGCAGTGATGTGCTTGCCACGCATCAACTGACGCAGCACGGGAAGAGCGACCTAAGCTGACTTAATTCAAAACAATACCTGTTGCCATTGAGTACCGGAAAGGAGAACGCATGCTCGAGCTCACCATAGAGCAGATATCCATGGGCCAGACGGCTGTGGACAAGTCTGCGGCGCTGCAATTGCTTGCCGATAAACTGGTCGCCGATGGCTTGGTAGCCGAAGGCTATCTGAGTGGCTTGCAAGCGCGTGAGGCTCAGGGTTCGACCTTTCTGGGTCAGGGCATTGCCATCCCCCACGGCACGCCCGAAACACGTGAGCTGGTGTTCACCACGGGCGTGCGCCTGTTGCAGTTCCCCGAGGGGGTGGACTGGGGTGATGGCCAGATGGTGTACCTGGCCATCGGTATTGCCGCAAAGTCCGACGAACATTTACGTTTGCTGCAACTGCTGACCCGTGCCCTGGGCGAAACCGATCTGGGTGAGGCCCTGCGTCGCGCCAGCTCCGCCGAAGCCTTGCTTAAACTGCTGCAGGGCGCACCACAGGAGCTGGCGCTGGATGCACAGATGATCGGCCTGGGTGTGTCTGCCGATGACTTTGAGGAACTGGTATGGCGTGGTGCCCGTCTGCTGCGTCAGGCTGATTGCGTGAGCAATGGCTTTGCTGCCGTACTGCAGCAAGTCGATGCGCTGCCGCTGGGCGATGGCCTGTGGTGGCTGCATAGCGAGCAAACCGTCAAACGTCCGGGGCTGGCGTTTGTGACACCGGACAAACCGATGCGCTATCTGGGCCAGCCGCTGAGCGGTCTGTTCTGCCTGGCCAGCCTTGGCGAAGCGCATCAGGCCTTGCTGGAGCGCTTGTGCGCGCTACTGATTGCCGGTCGTGGCCACGAACTGGGCAGTGCCACCAGCCGCCGTGCCGTGCTTGAAGTATTGGGCGGCGAGCTGCCGGCCGACTGGCCAAGTGCCCGTATTCCCTTGGCCAACGCCCACGGCCTGCATGCGCGGCCGGCCAAAGTGCTGGCGCAACTGGCGAAAAGTTTTGAAGGCGAAATCCGCGTCCGGATCGTCGATGGCCAGGATTCGGCGGTATCTGCCAAGAGCTTGAGCAAGCTGCTGAGCCTGGGTGCCCGTCGCGGTCAGGTGCTGGAATTTGTCGCCGAGCCGAATATCGCCAACGATGCGCTGCCTGCACTACTGGCTGCGGTCGAGGCGGGTTTGGGTGAGGAAGTCGAGCCGTTGCCGGCGTTGGCTGAAGCCGTGCCCGGTGTCGCCGAAATTGCCACGGTGCTTACCGCCCCGGCGGCTGGCAGCCTGGTGCAGGCGATTGCCGCATCGCCCGGCATTGCCATTGGCCCTGCCCATATACAGGTGCTGCAAACGTTCGATTACCCGCTGCGTGGCGAGTCTTCCGTGGTCGAGCGCGAGCGTCTGCAAAAAGCCCTGAGCGAAGTGCGCAAGGACATTGAAGGCCTGATTACGCGCAGCCAGTCCAAGGCCATTCGCGAAATTTTCATTACCCACCAGGAAATGCTCGACGACCCTGAACTGACCGATGAAGTGGATTCGCGCCTCAAGCAGGGCGAAAGCGCCGAAGCCGCGTGGATGTCGGTGATCGAGGCCGCTGCGCGTCAGCAGGAGTCCTTGCAGGATGCGCTGCTGGCCGAGCGGGCAGCGGACCTGCGGGATATCGGCCGTCGCGTGCTGGCCCAGCTGTGTGGCGTCGAAACCCCGGCCGAGCCTGACCAGCCTTATGTGCTGGTAATGGATGAGGTCGGCCCTTCAGATGTGGCTCGCCTTGATCCGGCGCGGGTGGCAGGCATTTTAACCGCCCGCGGTGGTGCGACTGCGCACAGCGCCATTGTCGCC